>JALOPO010000321.1 GCA_025453855.1 Gemmatimonadaceae bacterium | reverse complement strand
TTGCAGCAGCATGGCCCGCAGGAGACACTCGGGCGGCACGGAGGGGCGGCCCACGTCGCTGTACATGGCCTCGAACCGCGGCGACAGCTCGTGCAGGATGGGGTCGACGAGGGCCCGCATGGCCCGCAACGGGTGGTCTGCCGGCACGCGATCCTCGAGCACGACGGTCGCGAACAGCGGCGGCTGAATCGGCAGGTCTCCACGCATCGACAGGCGCTGAATCGGCAGGTCTCCACGCATCGACGGGCTCCGAAAGCGGTCACCGACCGGGCTGCAGGATCAGTGCCGAGCTCGCCGAGTTTTTCAGCACCCTGGTAACGCCCCTGCCTTCTGCTGCAGCGGCCCGCGTGATGCAGCCGCCGCGCACCACCAACAACGCAAACAACTAGCGTGCGCGGCGGCGTCTCCTACCTCGATCTCTCCGGCCGCTGTCAGCAGCAAGGACTCGTTGGGCGGCCGGCGGGGGCCGCGTCCTCGACCTACTTCGGCCGCGACGCCTCGCGCACAAGTCATCACAGCCGAGTGCCGCGGCGGCGATCAGGCGTCGTAGCGCAGCACCCGATCCCCGGCGTCGTACGAGCCAAGGCTAGGCGCAACGGACGCGGGCCGCTCGTGGAAGCCAAGACGCTGCAGCAGGCGCAGCGAGCGCGCATTCGGCGGAGCCACCGCCGCCCAGACCACGCGCACGCCGCCGTCGCTGAGCTGCGTCAGCCACCAACGCATGGCCTCATGCGCGAGGCCCTGCCCCCACCACGGCACCCCGAAGAGATACGCCACCTCGGCCCACGGCGTCGGGTCACGGTAGATCGTCGCCTCGAGGCGCCCAATGTAGGTCGGGGCGACGAGGTTTCCCGAGTTGTCTGCGCCCGGCGTGGGCCGGCACGACACGGCCACATTCAGCCAGTGCTCGCGGAGCGCGCGCGCGGGCGACGGACCGCGCGCGCGCTCCGCAAACTCTGCCGTCATCGCGGCCAGCGACGGCGGCTGTGCGCCGAGACACGCGTAAACGCGCGCATCAGCGAGGACTCGGTGAAGCGCGGTAGCGTGGTCCGCCGTGAGCCGCTCGTAGCGCAGGCGCTCGCTCTGGCGAAACGAGGCCCCGAAGTAGGACACGGGAACTCCTAGTACTCGATGTCCGCCCAACGCCCATTGTGCTGCACAGCACGCACCAATTCATGCGAACAACGGCAGCTTCGCCACCGCTACAGGCGATAGGCCGCGCGCCTCTGCAGACTATCGCCGACCACGCTCGTGCGCGAGCCCACCACGCAACCCCGCGTCCGCACTGAGCTTCGCGCGTCGCAGCTCCGATGGATGCATCGGCGTTAGGCTGTCCGCCCCGGTCAGCCTAAACGCGCTCGCCGGCCGAGCGTCCGCGGAACCACCGTCGGCGCCGACAGCATCGGCGCCCGGCGAGTGGTCGGGCGCATCGCGTGTCGACGCGCGCGCGGCGCCGCCACCGTGCCAGGCATCATGGCGATCGCGGTGCCCGCCCGGGACGCCGGGCAGCAGGTCCGCCGGGCTCCGCACACCGAGCCCGCCCCGGTTCAGGACGTGCGTGTACCGCATCGTCGTCGACAGGTCACGGTGGCCGAGGAGCTGCTGGATCGTGCGGATGTCGTAGCCGGCTTCGAGGAGGTGCGTCGCGAACGAGTGGCGGAGCGCGTGACAGGTCACGCGGCGGTCGAGCCCCGCGCGCGCACCCGCCGCCGTCACCGCACGCTGCACCACCGTCTCGTGCAGGTGGTGCCGACGCCACTGGCCGGTGGCGGCATCGCGATACCGGCGCGTGGCCGGAAAGACCCACTGCCAGCCGAGGCGCCGCCCCTGCAACGCCGCCTTGCGCGCGAAGGCATCGGGCAGCGCCACCCACCCGCCGCCCTGCGCGAGGTCGCGCTCGTGCAGCGCGCGCACCTGCCACAGGTGCGCATCGAGGGCGGGACGGAGACTCGCCGGGAGCATCGTCACGCGATCGCGTGCGCCCTTGCCGCGCCGCACCACGAGCTCCCCGCGATCGAGGTCGAGATCCTGGATCCGGAGCGCGCACGCCTCCAGCAGCCGAAGACCGCTGCCGTAGAGGAGCTGCGCGATCACCCCCGGCACGCCATCCATCGCGGCGAGCAACCGCGCCACCTCGGTGCGCCCCAGTACCACCGGCACATGGTGCGATGCCTTCGCCCGCACGATCCCGTCCAGCGGGCCGATGGGACGACCGAGCACCTCGGCATGGAAGAACCGCAGCGCGGCGAGCGCCTGGTTCTGTGTCGCCGCACTGACGTGCGACTCGGTCGCGAGCCGCGTGAGGAAGGCCCGCGCCTCGGGTGCCCCGGCATGGCGCGGATGCGCGCACCCGCCGCGACGCAGCGCGCGCAGGGAGCGACGCACCCACCCTTCGTACGCCTCGATGGTGCGCACACTGTAGTGCCGCATGCGCGCGACCTCGCGCAGCACACCGAGGACGGTGCGCGGCGTCGCCGCCGTCGCCTCACCTGCATCTGTCATCCGTCACCCGCCATCTGTCATCCGCCACCCGCCATCTGCCGTGCGCTGGCTCGGTCGAGCATCGCACCGAACGTGATGGCTGATCATCGCCACGCGTTCGGTCGCCGCGCGCCACGGTAGGCGAAGGCTGCGCGCGGAGCGTCATCGTTGCCGTGCAACCGGTGGCATCGCTCGACGGAAGCGACGACAGCGCTCCTCGGCGCGACTTCTCCACACCGACGAACCGCCGCCCCCGCTTGCTCTCAGTCGCGTCTTCCGGCGCCCCGAACTTTCGGCGTTTGTTCGGTATCGCGCTCGCCGCCCGCCGCCGACGCACCGAGGTCCGTCATGCCCACTCCCCGTATCGCCTGCATCCGCATCCCCCGCTTCGCCGTCGGCGCCGTCTGGAGCGTCCGGCGCCCGGGCGCCACCCTGCAGCTCGCCCTCGATCTCCGCGCCCCCGCCATCCACGCAACCTCCGACCCGGTCGCGCCGAGCGACGCGATCGCTGCACCCTCCCCCGCTGGCGCCACCTCCGAGATCCCGCCCTCCATCACCCCCCGCGACAGCACTGCCGACACACCGCCCGGCGACGACCCGCCGCCGAGCACGCCCGGCCCCGATGCCGATGCCGATGCCGATGCCGACGCACCCGACATCGCTGACACCGCTGACACCGCTGACATCACTGACATCACCCACACCGACGCACCCGGCACGCCGGACTCACCCCCCACTCCCAGGCGCCCCCGCTGGACCCGCCGCGAACGCCCCGACTGGAACGGCACCCGCGTCCTCCGCTTCCCCACCCCGAGGAACGCCACGCTTCCCGGCACCGAGGCAGCGGACACCGTTGCACAGCAGCCTGACAGCGCCAGCAACACGCCGGCAACGAACGATCGAGAGCGGCAAGTGCCGCAGCAGCGCCGGCATCAGCCCCCCGACGACTCCCCCCGCGAACCCCGACGCCCCCCGACCCAGAGCACCACTGACGACGACCCCCACTGGGACGCCCGCCTCCTCGCCCTCGCCGACGGCACCCGCATCCGCGCCCTCTCCGCCGCCGCCGGCCACGCCCGCCTCCGCGCCGGCATGACCGTCACCGAGGCCCGCGCCCGCTGCGGACGCCTCGAGATCCTCCCGTGGGACCCCATCGCCATCGGCGCCGCCGTCACCCGCGTCACCGCCGCCCTCGTCCAGGCCTCCCCCCAGGTCACCCCCGCCGGCGGCGCTCCCGGCACC
>JALOPO010000320.1 GCA_025453855.1 Gemmatimonadaceae bacterium | reverse complement strand
CGTGGCGGCAACGAGCGCCGTGGACCGCGCGACACGCCGCCCGCGGCCATGCCGGCGCCGATGCCGGGCGGCGGGGCGGTGGCCGCTCCTGCCGCCCCTGCCGCGCCGTCGCCATTCACGCCGCCGCGCACCGGCACGCGCGTCGGCGTCGAGATGCAGGCCGAGACCGACGCCAGCTGGCGCGTGATGGAGGACGCGACGATCGACGTGATCATGGCACGCGAGACGATCCTCGAGATGGCGCGCGAGGTGGTCGCCGGCACCGCGGTGGAGGTCGACGCCGAGCTCCCGATCACGCTGCACCTCATGCCCGCGATCAACGCCGAGATCATCGGCGAGGCGCTGCGCCAGGTGGCGCTCCCCGCGCCGCAGCAGCCGGTGCGCACCAAGTTCCTGGCCCGCGCGAAGGCCGCGGGGCGCGTGCGCGTGGACGTGGAGCTCTGGCAGAACCGGATGCGGCTCGGCGGCATCCAGCTCAACACGCGCGCCGTCGCGGCCGGGATCCCGCCGGTGGCGGCGCCGCCGGTGGTGGCGAGCGGCACCGTCGCGCCGTCCGGTGCGCGGCGTGCGCCGGTGGACGTGCTGCGCGTGAGCGAGGATCCGAGCCAGCCGCCGGCCGGCACCAGCATCCGCTACGACATCAGCTTCGACGCCATCGTGCGCCCGCCGGAGGCGCGCGGGCAGGGCTACTCGCCGCAGCTCACGCGCGAGCGGCGCGCGTACATGGACGGCATCTACACGCGCATCCAGGACCGGTGGGAAGACAGTGCGCGCGACGCCGCGGCCTTCGCGGACGACCTGCGCGCGATCGGCCTCGATCTCTGGAATGCGATCGTCCCCGAGAAGGTGCAGGCGCTGCTCTGGGAACGCCGCGACTCGCTCGACGTGCTGCAGGTGCTCACCACCGAGGCGTACGTGCCGTGGGAGCTCGTCTTCATCAACGAGCCGGGACGTCGCACCGCGCACAAGGACGGGCGCTTCCTGGGCGAGCTGGGGATGGTGCGCTGGGTCTACGGCAGCGAGGGGACCGGCTTCGCGCCGATGTCGCTGCGCTGGGGGCGCATGAAGGTCGTGCAGCCCGACTACGCGATCGCCGGCGACGTGCTCCCCGCGGCGAAGGCCGAGGCCGACTTCCTGGTACAGCGCTACGGTGCCGAGCGCGTGGCGGCCGAGGCCAAGGCGATCCACGACCTGGTGAAGGCGCGCGGCTCGGGAACGTGGGACGTGCTGCACTACTGCGGCCACGGGGAGGCCGAGGCGGCGTCGATCGAGGGGGCGAGCCTGCGGCTGCAGACCACCATCGTCGACGGCGCACCCAAGGACCAGCGACTCTACGCCGACACGATCCGCACCACCGCCGAGCTGCGCGAGCCCGACGACGTGGAGAGCCCGGGGCACATCGTGCTCCTGAATGCCTGCCAGGCGGGGCGCAGCGGCGAGCTGCTCTCGGGCTTCGGCGGCTTCGCGCAGGCCTTCGTGCAGGGCGGGGCGGGGCTCTTCGTGGCGCCGCTGTGGAGCGTGGGCGACCAGCTCGCGAGCACCTTCGTGGAGGCGTTCTACGCGAGCCTCGCCGGTGGTCGCTCGGTGGCCGAGGCGACGCGCGACGCGCGCACCGCGGCCCGCGATGCCGGCGATGCGACCTGGCTCGCCTACGCGGTCTACGGTGAACCCACGGCACGGATCGCGATGGGCACGTGACCGGGGTGTAGCTTGCGGTGAATGCCGTCCCGCCTCCGCCTCCTCGTCCGCGCGCTGGTCGTCACCGGCCTCGCGGCGACGGCGGGGCGGGGCGGCGCGCTGCACGCCCAGCAGCCCGCGCGATCGGTCGCCGACACGGCGGTCGGTCGCCGCGCGGCGGATGACGCGACGATCGCGCGCGTGACGATCGACCGGGGCGACATCTACGCCCCCGCCGAGGCGCGCGACTACTGGTACGCGGCCCTCGGCAACTGGCTGCACCTGCGCACGCGCGAGCACGTGATCCGGCGCGAGCTGCTGCTGCGCGCCGGTGCGCCGATGGACAGCGCGCGCGCCGCCGAGACCGCGCGCAACCTGCGCCGACTCGGCATCTTCGCCGAGGTGCGCACGGACACGGTGCGCGCGCCCGACGGCCGGCTCGAGCTGCGCGTGCACACCGAGGATGGCTGGAGCACGCGTCCGGTGCTCGGCTTCCGGAGCGTGGGCGGGCAGACGCTGATCAGCGCCGGGGTGATCGAGACCAACGTCCTCGGCCTCGGCGGGACGCTCGACGTGCGCTGGATCGACGACCCCGATCGCACCACGCTGCGCACCGAGCTGGTGCTCCCGCGCGTGATCCGTGACCGGATCACGGTGGGCGCCGGCTACAACCGCTTCTCCGATGGTCGGTCGGGGGGCGTGGTGGTGGAGCAGCCGTGGTTCTCGCTCAGCACGCGCGGCGCATGGCGCGTGCAGCACGTGCAGGTCGACGGCCGCGTCCTCCGCTTCCGCGACGGCACGCTGCGCATCGTCGACTCGCTCACGCGCCGCCTCGAGCTCACGACCGTGGAAGCCGGTCGCGCGCTGCGCGCCTCGCCCGCCGGCTTCGTGCGGGTGGGCGCCACGGCGCAGCTCCGGCGCGAGGACTTCGCCCCGCGCGAGTCGCTCGTCACCACGCGCACGATGACCGCGGCGGTGACGCCGTTCGTGGAGGCGCTGCGCGCGCGCTTCGTGGTGGTGCGCAACTACCGGCTCCTCGGTCCGCAGGAGGACGTGGACCTGAGCAGCGCGGCGCGTGTGGGGGTGGCGATCGCGCCGCGCGCCTGGGGCTACGCGACGTCGGGCGCGGGGCCGCTGGTGGTGGCGCGCAGTGGCGCGCGGCTTCCGCGTGGCTTCGCGCTGGCGACGGTGCGCGGCACCGGCCTGGCGAGCGGCGGCGCGGTGGACAGCGGCACGGTGACGGTCGCCGGTACGCTCGTGCTGCAACCCGATGCTCGCCAGACGCTGGTGGCGTACGCGAACGCGGGGTGGGAGCGCAATCCGTGGCCGGGCGAGGAATTCGACCTGGGCCTCGTGCGCGGCCCGCGCGCCTTCCCGCTGCACGCCTTCACCGGCGACCGGCAGCGCTTCGCGATGGTCGAGTACAAGTACGCGCTCCCGTACCGCGTGGCGCGCACGCTGGTGGTGGCGGTGGCCGGCTTCGCCGAGGTGGGTGGCGCGTGGTTCGCGGGCGACCCGTCACGCTACGGTGCCGACGCGGGCGCCGGCGTGCGCATCGGCTCCACGCGCACCGCGCAGGCCTTCGGCGCCGTGCGCGTCGACGTCGCGCGCCGATTCGCGACCGATCGATTCCCGGCCGGCTGGGTGACGGTGATCGGGACCGGCTTTCCGTTCGATCTCCTGCGCTGAGGTCCGTTCGTCGGAACGACATGGAGCGGGAGTTCGACCGAACAGCCCGGGTGGGGGATCGTCGGAACAGCCTGGGTGGGAGATCGTCGGAACAGCCTTGAAACACGGTGGGCACGGTGGACACGGTGGACCTGCGCCGGAGCACGGCGCTTCC
>JALOPO010000319.1 GCA_025453855.1 Gemmatimonadaceae bacterium | reverse complement strand
AGCGCCTTGATCGTGCCGAGCGTGCCGACCGGCATGAAGGCGGGCGTCTCGATCGCGCCGTGCGGCGTGTCGAAGCGGCCGGCGCGGGCGCGTCCCGACTCGGCCTCCACCGCGAAGGCGAAGCCCGGGACGGGCGAGGCGGGCGTCATGCGCGCGGGGGAACGAAGGCGGACATTCAGACGAGGAGCATCGCGTCGCCGTACGAGAAGAACCGGTAGTCGTGCCGGATCGCCTCGTGGTAGGCGTGCATGGTGAGGTCGTACCCCGCGAAGGCGGCGACGAGCATCACCAGCGTCGACTTGGGGAGATGGAAGTTGGTGAGCAGGTGGTCGACCGCGCGGAAGGCGTACGGCGGGCGGATGAAGAGCGCCGTGTCGCCTTCGGTGGCGGTGAAGCGGCGGTCGTCGCGCACCGCGCTCTCGAGCGTGCGCATGCTCGTCGTCCCCACCGCCCAGATGTTGCGCCCCTCGTCCTTCACGGCGTTGAGCGTCGCCGCGGCGTCGGGGGCGACACGATACCACTCCTCGTGCATCACGTGCTCGGCGGGATCGTCGACGGTGATCGGCCTGAAGGTCCCCGCGCCCACGTGCAGGAGCACCTCGGCGCGTCGCACGCCGCGCGCGGCCATGGCCTCCAGCACGGCCGGCGTGAAGTGCAGCCCGGCGGTGGGCGCCGCCACCGAGCCGGCCTCGCGCGCGTACACCGTCTGGTAGCGCTCCGCGTCGTCGGGGCGATCGTCGCGCTCCATGTAGGGGGGGAGCGGCACGTGGCCGAAGCGCTCGATCGCCTCGCTCGGCTCGAGCACGGTGTGCAGCCGCACGAGGCGCGTGCCGCGCTCGGTCGACTCGCCGATCTCGACGCTCAGCGCGGTGTTGATGGTCACCATCCGCCCCGGCTTGAGCTTCGCGCCGGGATGCACCATCGCCTCGTAGGTGTACGGGTCGTGCGCCTTGAGGAGCAGGACCTCGGCCGGCGCCCCCGAGTCGCGTGCGCCGAGGAGCCGCGCGCGGATCACCTTCGTGGTGTTCACGACCAGCGCATCGCCGCCGGGGACGAGATCGACGATGTCGCGGAAGGTGCGGTGCTCGAGCGTGCCGCTGGCGCGGTGCACGACGAGGAGCCGGCTCTCGTCGCGGCGTGCGGCCGGCTCCTGCGCGATGAGGCGCGACGGGAGCGCGAAGTCGTAGTCGGAGACGCGTGAACCCTTCATGCGGTGGCGATGGTGGTGACGCGCGCGAAGCACCGAGCCGTCACCCCGATCGCCACCGGACCCGGACCGCGATCCCATGGGCGTCGCGGTGCACTCGTCTCCTCCGCGTGACCGTGCAAGATACACGGTCCCGGGCGGCCGGCCGCTACGCGTCGGCGATCGCGCGCAGGCGGAGCGGCGTGGGCGTCGCCACCAGCGACCGCACCCCGAGCGGCGTGTCCGGGGCCGCCGCGACCATCCCGGGCGTGGCACCGGTCGCCGCAAGCCGCAGTGCGAACTCCGCCGCCGGCTCCGGCTTGCCGAAGAGGTAACCCTGCATCGTGGTGCAGCCGAACCGCAGCAGCCGCTCGCGCTGCGCCTCGTTCTCCACGCCCTCGGCCACCGCCTCGACGCCCAGGCTGCGGGCGAGGGCGATGATCGCCTCCACGATCGAGGCGTCGCGCGGGTTCTCCTGCAGGTCACGCACGAACGAGCGATCGACCTTGATCGCGTCGAGCTGGAAGCGCCGCAGGTGGCTGAGCGACGAGAAGCCGGTGCCGAAGTCGTCGAGCGCGACGTGGTAGCCGTGCGCGCGCATCGCCTTGAGCACCGCCTCGGCGCGCTGCGGATCGTCGATGAGCGCCGTCTCGGTGACCTCGAAGTCGATCAGCGACGGGGCGATGCCGTGCAGCGCCGGCGTGGCGAGGATCGCCTCGATCGCGGCCGGGTCGCGGAAGACGTGCGCCGAGAGGTTCACCGCGATCGGCACGAGCGGGAGCGCCGCGTCGCGCCACGCGGCGAGCTGCCGCGCGACCTCCTCGACGATGAAGAGCGTGAGCGGCGAGGCGAGCCCCACGCGCTCGGCGAGCGGGACGAAGACGCTCGGCACGACCACGCCGTGATGCTCGTGGCGCCAGCGGAGCAGCGCCTCGCCCCCGAGCAGCGCGCCGGTGCGCCCGTCGACCTTGGGCTGGATCGCCATGCCGAGCTCGCGCGCCGCGATCGCGCTGCGGAGCGAGCTCTCGAGGACGAGGCGGTGCAGCGCCGCCTCGCTCATGCGCCGGTCGTAGAACTCGTAGGCGTTGCGCCCCGCGTCCTTGGCCTGGTAGAGCGCCACGTCGGCGTGCTTGAGGAGCGACTCGAAGGTGTCGCCGTCCTCGGGGAAGACGCTGATGCCGATGCTCGCCGAGACGGTGTACTCGCCGGTGTGCAGCGCGATCGGTGCCTCGACCGCGTCGAGGATCCGTCGCGCGACGGTCGCCGCCTGCTCGCCCGATTCGAGGTCGACGGCCGAGAGCAGGAACTCGTCGCCCCCCATGCGCGCGAGGCTCGACTCGGTGCGCTCGTCGGGCTCGCGACCGATGGCATCGTACTGGCGCACCGCCTCGTGCAGCCGTCGCCCGACGACGCGCAGCACCTCGTCGCCGGCGCCGTGGCCGAGCGTGTCGTTGATGCGCTTGAAGTTGTCGAGGTCGATGATCATGAGCGCCACGCGACGCCCGCGCCGGCGCGCCTGCGCGAGGGCGCCGCGGACCTGCTCCACGAAGTGCACGCGGTTCGGCAGCCCGGTGAGCGCGTCGAAGTAGGCGAGCGTCTCGATCTGCTTGCGCGCGCGCACGGCGTCGGTGATGTCCTGCATGGTGCCGAGCATGCGCACCGGCGCGCCGTCACCCCCGAGCGTCTCGCCGCGCACCTGGAGCACGAGTGCCTCGGGGCCGAGGAGCCGCAGCTCCTGCTCGAAGCGCCCGCACGGCTGGCGCATGGCCCCCTCGATCATCGCGTCGAGCGCGGAGGCGTCGACGCCCGACACGAGCGCGCGCACGCGCGAGAGCGGGACGATCCCCGCCTCGTGGCCGAGGCCGAGGAGGCGGAAGGTCTCGGCGGAGCCCAGGAAGGCGCCGCTGCGCGGATCGAGCTCCCAGTTGCCAACGCGTGCGATGCGCTGCGCCTCGGCGAGTCGCGCCTCGCTGCGCCGCAGCTCCGCGCGCGCCGCCTGGGCGCGCTGCAGGAAGCGAAGCCGATGGATGATCAGCGCCGGCACGCTTCCCTTGGTGGCAAAGTCGTTGGCGCCGACCTCGAAGGCGCGCCGCACCGCCGCCTCGTCGTCGCGGCCGGTGAGGACGAGCACCGGGAGCTCGGTGGTGGCCGGATGCGTGCGAGCCCCTCGGCGCCCGTCTCGGCCTCGATCGCCTCGAAGCCCGACGACCGCAGGAGCGCGACGAGCATGCTGCGCACGATGATGTCGTCGTCCACCACGAGGATGGTCGGCCGTGCGGTCATGCGACCCCCGCGCCCGCGACCGCGATGCCGGCCACCCCCTGCAGCGCCTCGATGGCGCGCGTGGCCTCGCTGCGCACGACGCCGATCAGCGCCGCGAGCGTCGCCGGCGGTGCCGCCGGTGCGGCGTGCTCCAGCTCGCGCAGGGCGGCCGAGAGTCGCTGCGCGCCGAGCATGCCGGTGCTCGACTTGAGCGCGTGCGCCTCGGTGCGGACGGTGGTGCGGTCGCCCGTCTCGAGCGCGGTGGCGATGCGCGCGAGGCGCTCGGGCATCGTCCCGGCGAGCATGCGCACGGCATCGCGGAAGATGCGATCGCCGCCGGCGAAGCCGCGGATGTTGGCGACCGCCGCATCGTCGATCACCGCCTCGCTGTCCGACGCCACGGGCACGGTGCTCACTTCACGCGTCGGCGTGGGGACGTCGACGCGTGCCACCGCCTCGGGGAGCCAGCGCCGCAGCTCGCGCAGCAGCTCCTCGCGGCGGAACGGCTTGGCGAGGAAGCCGTCCATGCCGGCC
>JALOPO010000318.1 GCA_025453855.1 Gemmatimonadaceae bacterium | reverse complement strand
ACGAGCAGTGGTGCGAGGGCGAGCTGCACGGCGGCGCCGTCGTGCGTGGCGTGCCAGGCGCGCGTGACGTCGCGCGTGGGCGCCACGCCGGCCTCGCAGGCCGCCTCGATGGCGAGGGCGCGGGCGATGCGACGGCGGAGCATCGCCGCCAGCGCCGCCGTCGACGAGCACCAGGCGTGCACGAGTGCCAGTCGCGCGGCGGCATGTCCGGTCGGGCCATCGTCATCGGGCGCGGGCGGGAGGCGGAGGATGGCGTCGAGCGTGGCATCGTCGCGCGGCGGGAGCGCGATCGTGCGCACCGGGTCGACGTGCGGGATGCGCAGCGGCTCGGCTTCGTCGGGCGCGGCGGCGCGGATGGCGGCGAGGGGGCGGGCGACCGTGATGCGGCGGAGCGTGCGTGCGAGGTCGCGCGAGCCCGGCGCGACGCGGAAGAGGGCGGCGATCGTGGCCACGTCCTCGTCGCCGTTGTGGAACGGGGTCGCGCTGAGGAGGAGGAGGCGCGCGCGCCGGCACAGCTCGCTCACCGCGTGCCATCGTCGCGTGGTGATGGTGCGCAGGTGGTGCGCCTCGTCGATGATGACGAGGGCGTCGCGCGCCTCGCGCCGCTCGCCGCCGCGCGTGCGCTGGCCGAACGACTCCACGGAGCGCGTGCGGAGCTCGACGCCCGTCTCGCGGCTCGCATCGCGCCAGCGGGTGACGAGCGTGGCCGGCGCGATGACGAGCGGGCGCGCGCATCCCAGCTGGTGCGCCACCGCGAGTGCCACGTAGGTCTTGCCGAGCCCCGGTGCGTCGGCGAGAAGGGCCCCGCGGTATCGGGCGAGGCGGGCGATGAGCGGGGCGATCGCGCTCTCCTGATGCGGGAGGAGCGTGATCTGGCCGAGTCGGCGCGGGGTGGTCGTGGCGGCGGGGAGCGCGTGCGCGTCGAGCCAGGCGCGGGCGAGCCGTGCCCGATCGTCGGCGTCGTCGTCGCTGTCGATCGTGTGCGCGCGTGCTGCGGCGGCGGTCGTGTGCGTCATGCGGGTGCGTCGGCGTGTCGGGCATCGCTCGACGGTCCGTCCGGTCGGCCGAGTGCGCGGGTGCGTCGTTCGTGTGCGGCCCAGGCGAGCAGTGGGGCGACGTGGTGGTGTCGCAGGCGGTAGGCGTCGAGCGTGGCGCGGTGGAGGTCGGCGACGTCGATGGGGGAACCGCGGCGGGCGTCGGCCGCGATGGGGGCGAGGCGATGACGGGCGCGGTCCCAGTCCGGCAGCGGCAATCCCGCGACGGTGAAGCCGAGGAAGCGGTGGAAGCCCCCGCGGGCCGGTTCGGCGACGAGCGAGAGGAAGGCCGATGCGAGTGGCGCGTTGAGGAGGGCGAGGAGCGCGTGGGCGTCGATCGGGTCGGCGCAGCGGATGCCGTAGCAGGAGTTGAGCGGGACGGTGCGGCTGCGCGGGGTGAGGAGCGTGGCGCGGAGCGAGCGGCCGATGTCGGCCCACACCACGCGCCAGCCGCCGGCGGCGACGAGATCGGTGCGGAAGAGCGACCACCAGCGATCGCGCGGGCGCAGGTCGGTGCGCTGGCGCAGCGCCTGTTCGTGTGGCGCGAAGTGGTGTGCGAGCGCGGCCGGGAGCCGGTCGAGCGGTGCGCCGCCGTCATCGAGCGGGGTGACGATCGCGTCGCGCGGGGTGGGTGTATGCCAGGCGTGGAGCGTCTCGCCGCGGAGCGCGGGGCGGGTCCAGCGTGCGAGTGCCGGCGTTACCGCGCGTGCCGCGACGAGGAAGGCGTCGTTGCACCCCGTCTTGCAGCCGAGTGCGGGGGCGGGGAGCGTGGTGTCGACCCAGGGCGTGCCGGCGTGGACGAGGCGGTCGGCCGCGTCGCGCACCGCGTGCGGAACGAGGAGCCATGGCGCGTCGGCGGTGTCGCGGGCGCGGAGGCGCGGGGCGGCGATGGTGAAGTGCTGGAGCGCACCCGATGCGTCGCGCGCGGCGCAGGCGATGGAGGCGGTGGGCATGGCGGCATCGCTCGGTGGCGGGTGGCGTCGCGCGAGGAGCGTCGACGGGTAGACGGCGGCGCCGAAGCCGGAGGGGTCATCGCCGAAGTCGGCGATCGCGATCGGCGTGGCGCGCGCGAGGAGGCGTGCGCGGAGCGCGCCACCGGCGAGCGAGCGCCAGAGCTTGGCCGGGAGGACGAAGGCCAGCACGCCATGCGGGGCGAGGAGTGCGAGGGCGCGATCGGTGAAGGCGGCGGCGACGTCGGGCTGTGCGCCGAACGCGGTCCCGGCGCTGGTGCGGGCGAGGTGTGCGAAGTGCGTGCGGAGCGTGGTGCGCGTGGCGGCGTCGGTGCGGTGCGGCCGGATCCACGGCGGGTTGCCGATGATCACGTCGAAGCCGCCGCCGGCGATGGCATCGGCGAAGTGCGTGGCGAACGCGAACGGGAGCGGTGCGCCGGTGTGGAGCGCGCGTGCGTGGCGGCGTGCGTCGGCGAGGTCGCGCTTGAGCGTGCGGAGGCGTGCGCGTGCGGCGGGGGCAAGGCCGGCGCGGTCGCCGAAGAGCGTGCGGGCGCGGCCGGCCTGGAGGAGGTCGGCGCGTTCGCGGGTGAGGGTGGCGATGCGGTGGTCGGCGTGCGCGCGCGCGAGGCGCCGTTCGGCGTCGTCGAGTCGGGCGGCGAGGGCGCGCTTGCGGGCGCCGGTGGCGGCGAGGTAGCGCGTGCGGAGCGGGGCGAGGGCGCGGGCGAGCGCGGGGTGCGCGTGCGTGTCGGTGGCGGCGAGTGCGTCGCCGGTGCGGATGTGGTGATCGAGGTTGGGGAGCGGCGGGACGTCGCGCGGGTCGGGCGTGGCGTCGTCGATGACGAGGGCGAGCCAGCACCGGAGCTCGGTGAGCCAGACGGCGAGCGGGGCGATGTCGACGCCGAAGATCGAGCGGGCGAGAACGTCGCGCCGGATGCGGTGCAGCGCGTCGCCATCCGGCGTGCGCGGATCGGGTGCCGCGCGGTCGATGCGTGGGCCGGAGCGTGCCGTGCTGCGTGCTCGCGCGCGGTCGTCGGTCACGCGATCGCCGCAGGCATGGCGCAGCGTCGCCAGCGCCTCGAGCGCGGTGACGAGGAGCGCGCCCGAGCCGCAGGCCGGGTCGAGGCAGCGGAGCGTGCGGGCGCGGTGCACGAGCAGGGCGCGCGCCGTGGCGTCGGGCGGCGCGTCGCCGGCGAGGGCGGCGCGCACGATCGTGTGCGGCGTGGCCGGGGTGGCCAGCGCGTGGGCGAGCGCGTCGTGCACGAGGTCGTGCGCGAGCGGAGCCGGCGTGTAGAAGCTCCCCGAGCCGCGTCGTGCCGACGGGTGCATGAGCGCCTCGAAGGTGCGGCCGAGCATGTCGGGATCGATCGCCGCCTCGGACCAGTTGCGTGCGTCCTCGCGGGCCGTGAAGCGATGGCGGGCGAGGACGTCGAGGAGGAGCGCGGCGAGCGGCGCGTCGGGGGCGCGCGGGCGTCGGCAGGCCTCCTCGAGTGCGGTGCGCGCGAAGAGGCCGCCGTTGAGGAACGGCACCTGTCCGAAGGCGCGCGCGGTGGCGGCGCGCTT
>JALOPO010000317.1 GCA_025453855.1 Gemmatimonadaceae bacterium | reverse complement strand
GAACGGCAAGGGACGGCAGGACAGAGCAGGGACTGCAGGCACCGATTCGTGATGGTGTCGTGCGGTCGGGAGCGTCGGGTGTGTGTGGGGAGCCGCGGTCGGGAGCGTGGTGTCGCCACGCGTCGCGCAGGGCTGCGTGCGTGGCACGGGCGCCCTCGGCGCGGGATGTCCTCACGCTTCCGCCGCCCACGCACGCCCGTCGCCATCCCGCACGCACCTCGCGGTCCCTGCGGTTCCCTCGCGGTCCCTCGTCGTTCCGGCCGTTGCCGTCGCCCGCCTCCACGCTCCGTGCCGGACGAACGCAACGGTCCGGGGGTGTCCTGCCGTCCCCTGCTCGCCCCTGCCCTTCCCTGCCGTTCCACCGCAGTTCACCGCACGGACCCCCGAGCGGCATCGGGATCCATTGCCGTCGACAGCGCCCGACACGAGACTCGTGCGATGACGACACGACTCCTGCTCACGGCCGCGCTCCTCCCGGCGCTCGCGCACGCGCAACGGCCGGCGGCGCCGATGCCGGGCTTCGCCACCACACGGATCGAGGCGCAGCGCGCGCTCGAGGCGCGTGCGATCACGATCCCGCACGGCGACAGCGCGCGACGCCTCGCGCGGGCGCTGGCGCGCGAGCCGCACATCGCCGGCACGGCGGCGCAGGAGCGGACGCGCGACTTCGTGCATGCCCAGCTGCGGGCGCTCGGCCTCGCCGTCGAGACGCGCAGCTATCGCGTCTACCTCCCGCACGCGACCGGGGCGCGGCTCTGGCGCCTGTCGCCCGACAGCGCCGAGCTCCCGCTCGAGGAGCCGGCCATCGACGGCGACCGCCACTCGGCCATGGTGCAGTACCCGACCGTGAACGGCTACAGCGCGGGCGGCGACGTGTCGGGCGAGGTCGTCTACGTGAACTACGGCCTGATCGAGGACTACGCGCAGCTCGACAGCATCGGCGTCTCGGTGCGCGGCCGGCTCGTCGTCGCGCGCTACGGGCGCAGCTTCCGCGGCATCAAGGCGCGCGAGGCCGAGAAGCGCGGCGCGGTGGGGCTCCTCATCTACAGCGATCCGTCCGACGACGGCTTCGTGCGCGGCGACGTCTACCCCGAGGGGGCGATGCGCCCGCCGCGCGGCGTCCAGCGCGGGAGCGTCTACAACGGCGCGGGCGACCCCAGCACGCCGGGCTGGCCCGCGACGACGAGTGCACGTCGCTTGCCGCCCGACAGCATGACCGTGCCGCGCATCCCGGTCGTCCCCATCGGCTACGGCACCGCGCAGCAGCTCCTCGCCAGCGTGCGCGGTGCGAACGTCCCGCAGGCATGGCAGGGCGGGCTCCCGTTCCGCTACCACGCCGGCCCGGGGCCGGTGCGCGCACGGCTCCAGGTGACGCTCGACACGATTCCCTACAAGACGATCCACAACACGCTCGCCACGCTGCGCGGCGCCGAGCACCCGGACGAGTTCATCGTCATCGGCGGGCACCGCGACGCGTGGAACGCGGGGAGCGTCGACAACGTCAGCGGCGTGACGAGCATCCTCGAGGCGGCACGCGCGATCACCGGCGCGCTCGGCGGCGCACGCCCGGCGCGCACGCTCGTCTTCGCCACCTGGGATGCCGAGGAGTGGGGGCTCGTGGGATCGAGCGAGTACGTGGAGGACGACTCGCTCCGGCTGCAGCACGGCGCGGTGGCCTACGTGAACCTCGACGTGAGCGCGAGCGGCCTCGATTTCGGCGCCGGTGGCTCGCCCTCGCTGCGCGCGCTCACGCGGGACATCGCGAAGGGCGTCGACGACCCGGCGGGTCGCGGGAGCGTCTACGCGCGCTGGCGCAGCCGGAGCGGGGTGAAGGAGGGCGACGAGCCGGCGATGGGCGATCCCGGCGGCGGCTCCGACTTCGCCGGCTTCTACAACCATCTCGGCATCCCGCACGCGGACTGGGGCTTCGGCGGCCCGGGCGGGATCTACCACAGCGCCTACGACACGCCCGCGTGGCAGGAGCGCTTCGGCGACACGAACTACGTCGCGCACGCCGCCGCCGCACGCCTCGCCGCGGCCTGGCTGCTCCGCATCGCGAACGCCGACGTGGTGCCGTTCGATTACGTGGAGTTCGGCGAGACGATGTCGGTCGCGTCCGCCGAGCTGGCGCTGCGCGCGCTCCGGATGCCGGGCGCGGCGCGGGCTCGCGCCGACTTCGCGCCGCTGCACGACGCCTGGCGCGATTTCATCGCGCGGGCGGGCAGCTTCCAGCGCGTGCGCGATTCGGTGCTCGCCGCCGGTGGCGTGGCGCGCCCCCGGCTCGTGCGCGCCAACGCCGCGCTGCGCGACGTCGAGCGCCGCCTCACGCGCCCCACGGGGCTCGTCTCGCGCCCGTGGTACCGCTCGCTCATCTACGCCGCCGATGTCGACAACGGCTACGCGACGATGGTGCTCCCCGGCATCGGCGAGGCGCTGCGCGCGCGCGACGAGCGCCGCACGGCGGCCGAGATCGCCGACCTCGCGACACGGGTCGCCAGCGCGGCCGCCGCACTCGACACGGCGCGGCTGGCGCTCGAGGGGCGCTGAAACGCCGGTGCCAGGCACCTCTGTCCCCCGGGCACCGGGGCACGCGCGCCACCGTCCGGGCCGCCCACACCGGGGACGGAGGTGCCCGGGGGGACAGAGGTGCCTGGCACCGGCGATCCCGGCGATCGCACGCACGAAGGGCGTCGCATCCGACCGATGCGACGCCCTTCGTGATGCGTGTTCCCTGCCGCCATCCGGGGTCGACGCGGGGCGTGCGATCGCCGCCGCGCCGACGTCGGGAGGCGTTCGCGCGTCAGCTCGTGCGGCGACGACGACGCGCCACGGCGCCAAGGCCGGCCAGCCCGGTCGCCATGAGCAGGTAGGTCGACGGCTCCGGCACCACCGGGTTCACGACCGAGCGATCACCGAAGGTGAGGTTGTCGATGGCGAAGCCCGCCGGCTCGGCGCCGGTGATGAAGAACGAGATCCCGGCGATGTCGTTGCCCGACTGCGAGGCGAGGCCGAAGAACTCGATCCCGAGCGCGGTGTTGGTCACCGTGCCGATCGTCGTGCCGTCGCGGCGGAAGGCGCGGATGCTCGTGCCGCCGATGGCGTCGAAGAAGCCGCCATCGAGGCCCACGGCGCCCACGTCACGGCTGAAGAGCACCGAGATGGGGCCGTTGAAGATCGGGTCGCCCGAGAGCACCGGCGACGACGGATTGGCGCCGTCGTTGACGATGCGCGTCTGCACCGAGGTGTTGAGCGCCAGCGGCCCGGTGGGGTTGCCGGTGATGGTGCGCGGGTTGGTCCCGGTCACGGTCTGGCCGACGAACGCGCCGGCGAAGGAGACCGTCGTGTTCCCGCCCAGCGACGGGATGTTGAAGTTGTAGACCGGGTTGACCGTGTTCAGAGCCGGATGATCTGCGCGTGGGCCGTGGTGGCGGCCATCGCGAGCATCGCGGCGGAAGCGAGGAATCGCTTCATCGTGCCGTGCTCCTGATTGGGGAGGAACTGCGGGTGGACGGTCTCCCCAAGCGCAATCCACTGACCGATCCTCGCAGCGTTGAAAATCAACGACTTGCGTGCAATCGGCTCCGTGACGTGTGGCGTACGTTCGGCCAAAGTGCTGCACGCGCGCGACGCATTGAACTCGAAAGGTCACTGCATTGATGGGAATGCGCGCTCGGCTGCGGCGCGGGCGCCGCACATATGGCGAGCTCAGCGGCGCCGTCGATCGCCGAGGAGGCCATCCAGGAAGGCCGTGAGCGTCGGGGGGGCGGCCGGCCCGTCGTCGTGCGGGACGAGCGGGACCTCGCGTTCGAGCGGGGGCGCGGCGAGCGCACCCGCGATCGCCGCCGGATCGGGCGCCGCGCTCGAGAGCGGCGTCGCGTGGCGCCGACGGGCCTGGGTGGCGAGGGCGAAGCGTGCGCGGGCCGAGGGCGTCGCGGCGGCGGCACCAGCGCCCCCCCCGTCGATCGCGGGCTGCGCCGGCGGGGTGCGAAGCCGTGGCGTGCGTGGCGCCTCGTCCTCCAGCGGACGCGGGGGACGCGGCGGCGAGGCCGGCGGTGGCGTGACGGCCGAAGCTGGTGCGCTGACGGCTGGCGGTGTCGCCGCGACCGTCGGCCGCGGCGTGGCCGACGACTCGCGCGGGGCGGCGTCGCGCACGCGCTCGCGCAGCAGGGCGTCGGTGGGGCGCAGGTCGAGGGCGGGGTCGCTGGCGATCACCGCCCGTGCCGCCCGCGGCGGCTCGAGCGCGATGAGGGCGGGCCGCGCATCGGTGATCGCGCG
>JALOPO010000316.1 GCA_025453855.1 Gemmatimonadaceae bacterium | reverse complement strand
CCGCGCGTCTCGACCACCTCGATCCCCACGCGGGCACCGGCGGTGCGCACCGCGGTCGGCCAGTCCATGCCGAGGTGCTTCTGCAGGAACGAGAAGACGTCGCCGCTCTCGCCGCACTTGAAGCAGTGGTAGAAGTTGCGGCGCGTCGAGACGCTGAAGTTCGGGTTCTTGCCCTGGTGGAACGGACAGGGCCCACGCCAGTCGCCCCCCAAGCGGCGCAGCTTCACGTGCTCGCCGACCAGCGCGACGAGGTCGACCGACTCGCGGATCCGCTCGATCGTCTCCTGCGGAATCACGCCGGCACCCCGTTCACCGCAACTCGGCGATGGTCACGCCGGCGCCGCCCTCGTTCCAGAGGCCGAGCCGACTCGTGCCCACGCGACGGTCGCCACGCAGGAGCTGCGTGACGCGCTCGCGCAGCGCTCCGGTCCCCTTGCCGTGGATGATGCGCACGCTGCGCAGGTCGGCGCGCACCGCGTCGTCGATGGCGCGCCCGAGCGCATCGTCGATCTCGCTCACGCGCATGCCGCGCAGGTCGACCTCGCCGGCACCCGCGGGGGGCGGCGCCTCGTCGAGGGCGACGCTCACGCTCACGCTCACCTGCGGCTTCTCGGGACGCCTGCCCGTCCCCTTCAGCGTCGCCACCGGGAACGACATCTTGAGCGCACCGATCGCCACCACGCCCATCCCCTCGCGCAGCTCGACGAGGGTGCCGACACGCCCGCCGAACGCGGTCGCCTCGACGAGGTCGCCCACCGCGAGCGCCGCACCGGCCGCCGCCTTCCGCCGCGCCTCGTCGTGCGCGCGCCGCCGATCCTCCTCCTCGATGCGGTCGAGCCGCGCCCCCTGCGTCTGCGCCTGCTGCTCCACGTGGCGCCGCGCCGCCTTCGCCGCCTCCTCCACCTGCGAGGCCCCCGCCGCCTTGAGCGACGCGATCGTCCGCTCCACCTCGGCCCGCGCCTCGAGGAGGTACTTCTTGGCCTCCCTGCGTGCGTCGCGCTCGAGCTCGCGCTCGCGCTCCTTCACCGTGCGCTCGCGATTGCGCAGCAGGTCGTCGCGCAGCGTCACGTCGTCGAGGCGTTGCGCGAGCGCGCGCTCCTGCTCGGCGAGCAGCGTGTCGCGCGCCTCGAGATCCGCGAGCAGGCGATGCACGTCGCGCTCCACCTGCGGCACCCGCTCCTCGGCCCGCTGCAGCACGCTCTCGGGGAGCTCGAGCCGGCGCGCGATGCTCAAGCCGTACGAGCGCCCCGGGATCCCCTTGAGCAGCCGGTAGGTGGGCGCGAGCTGCACCGCGTCGAACTGCAGCGACGCGTTCACGACGCCACGCACCTCGGTCGCGAGCTCCTTGAGCGCGCCGAGGTGCGTGGTGGCGATGGTCAGCGTGCCGCGCGCCGTGAGCGCCTCGAGGATGGCGCCGCCGAGGGCGGCCCCCTCGAGCGGATCGGTCCCCGACCCGAGCTCGTCGACGAGCACCAGCGAGGCATGCGTCGCGCTGCGCAGGATCTCGCGCTGGTGGCGGACGTGCGCGCTGAAGGTCGAGAGCGACGCCTCGATGCTCTGCTCGTCGCCGACGTCGGCGAAGATGTCGTCGACCACCGGGATGCGGCTGTCGTGCCCGACCGGTGCCGGGATCCCGCTCTGCATCATCGCGCAGAAGAGGCCGAGCGCCTTGAGGAGCACCGTCTTGCCGCCGGTGTTCGGCCCGCTGATGAGGAGCGTGCGCTCCTCGGGCAGGAGGACGAGATCGAACGGCACCACCGTCGCGCCGCGGGCGAGCAGCAGCGGGTGACGACCGTCGACGACCTGCAGCCCGTCCTGCGGATGACCGAGCTCCGCGGGCTCGCAGCGGAATTCGTTCGCGTAGCGCGCCCGCGCATACAGCGCATCGAGCGCCACCAGCGCCGCGAAGGCCTCCACGAGCTGCGGCTGCAGCGGCCGGATGCGGTCCGTGAGCTCGAGGAGGATGCGTTCCACCTCCTCCGCCTCCGCCGCTTCGAGTTCACGGATGCGGTTCCCGAACTCTACCGCCGCCGGCGGCTCGACGAAGAGCGTCGCGCCGGTGCCGCTCGCGTCGTGCACGATGCCGCCCACCACGTTGCGTCCCGACGCGCGAATGGGAATCACGTAGCGCCCGTTGCGCACCGTGACCGACATGTCGCTCACCTGGTGATGCGACTCGAGCGTCCCCATCACGCGCTCGAGCACGCGCACCAGCTCGCCCTGCGCGCCGAGCAGCTCGCGCCGCAGCCGGCGGAGCGTCGGCGAGGCATCGTCGCGCACCGTGCCGTCGCCATCGATGGCGCGATCGATCGCCTCCTCGTCGCGCGGCGCGCTCACCAGTGCATCGACGAACGGGGCGAGCCAGGCGAGCGCCATCGCCGGCCGGCGCGCGTCACGCAACGCCTCGCGGGTGCGGCGCGCGCCGCGCAGCAGCATCGCCATCCCCACCAGCGCCAGCCCGTCGAGCGATGCCCCCTCGAGACGCAGGCGCGCGAGCGGCATGCGCACGTCGACCAGCGGTTCAGGGGCCCAGCTCCCCTCGCTCGCGAGCAGTGCGCGCATGGCGGCGATCCGCGAATGCTCGGCTGCCAGCCACTCGGCGTCGGTGGTCGGCGCGAGCGCGCGCACGGCCGCCGCGCCGAGCGGCGTGGCGGCGCGGTCGGCGACGACGTCGAGGACGCGGGCGAACTCGAGGACGGAGAGGGCGTGCGGATTCACGGCGGACGGAAAGATGCGGCGCGGGATGCGTCGCGTGGGATGACGGCGACGCACACGCGCGGGCGACGGTGATCGCGCATGGCGGGCGACGTGCGCTGACGCGGGAGCCGGAACGACACCGGCCCGACCTGTCGTGAACGACGGGCCGGGCCAGCATCCACTACCGGGGGGTACGTCAGGCGTTGCGGGCGAGTTCCTCGCGCACGATCGCGTTGACGACGGACCCTTCGACCTGGCCCTTGAAGCGGCCGAGGACCCTGCCCATGACCGGACCGACGGCGGTCAGGCCGCCGGCGATCGCCTCGCGCACCGCACCCCGGATGACCTCGGGGTCGACGGCGGCCGGGAGGTAACGCTCGATCGCGGTGATCTCGTCGCGCTCGCGCTGGGCGAGCTCCGGGCGTGCGGCCTTGTCGTACTGCTCGGCCGACTCCCGGCGACGCTTGATCGCCTTCCGCAGGACGTCGATGACGTCGCTGTCGGCGACTTCGCGCTTCTCCTCGTTCTCGATGACGCGGACACGCTCCTTCACCTCGGCGAGGATGGTGCCGAGGAGGAGGATCGCGGGCTTGTCCTGCGCCTTGCGGGCGACGAGGAGGTCGCCGCTCAGGCGCGCATGCGTCTCGGTGGGGGGCACGGTCAGAACGAGCGCGTGCGCCGGTTCTTGCGCGTGGCCGCGTTCATCTTGCGCTTGCGCTTCTCGCTCGGCTTCTCGTAATGCCGATGCTTGCGCAGGTCGCTCAGGATGCCCGCCTTCTCGCACTTCTTCTTGAAGCGCTTGAGCGCGCGCTCGAAGTTCTCGTCCTCGTGGATGACGACTTCCGCCAAAAGCTGT
>JALOPO010000315.1 GCA_025453855.1 Gemmatimonadaceae bacterium | reverse complement strand
GGCGCGACCAGCGCCAGCGACTTGGGCGCGAGCTCGCCGAGGACGATGTGGAGGAAGGTGATGATGACGAAGGCGGTCACCACGCCGGCGGTCGTGTGCGCCGCCCCGCTCGGGATGTCGATCCCGATCAGTCCGAGCCCCGCGTCGACGAGCGTCGCCAGCGCCGGCTCGCCGATCCAGCCGAGCGCCAGCGACGCGAGCGTGATGCCGAGCTGCGTCCCGCTGATGTAGCGATCGAGGTTGGTGAGCGCCTCCTGCACCGACTTCGCGCCGCGCACGTTCTTCTGCGCGTACGCGTCGATCCGGCTCCGCCGCGCGCCCACGAGCGCGAACTCGGCGGCCACGAAGAAGGCGTTGAGCAGCACCAGCACGAGCACCGCGGTGAGCCGCGTCCCCACGCCCGGGCCACCGTCGTCCACGGGGGCGGCGGCGAGGAGCGCGAGCACGGGGCTGTCGGGTGACGCGGGCAGGGGGCTGGCCGTCATCATCGCGTCGGGCAGCGTCCCGGGGAGCGATACCACCCTCATCGCCCCCCCGCTGCCGGCTCGTCATGCCGATGCCTGGTCCCGGTCCCGCAGGGGAGCGGCGCCGCGGTGCGGTGCGACGGGGCCAGTCGCGACTCCCCCACCCGTGTTGCCATGGCGACGACGCCCACCCTGACGCCGCTCACGCGGCTGCGGACGATCCTCGATCCGCGGCGCGCGGTGCTCGGCGTGTACGCCTTCCGCAGCGTGGTGGCGATCGCCGTCATCGTCGCGCTCCCCGCGATCGCGGTCGGGCAGGGACCGGCGGCCGTGCGGCTGGTGCAGGTCGCCGCGGTGCTGGCCTTGGCGGCTACGGGGCTCTCGCTCATCGCGACGGAAATCTACCGCCTCGCGATCACCCGCGGCTTCCTCCTCGGCCAGGCGGTCGTCGACCTCCTCCTGGTGGCGGCGGTCGTGCACGTGACCGGCGGGAGCGAGTCGCCGTTCGCCGCCCTCTACATCCTGGTCATCGCCTGGGCGGCGCTCCTCCTGCCGCGCTCGGGCGGGGTGGTGGCGGCGGTCCTCGCCTGTGCCCTGTTCGTGACCGACGCGCTCGTCACGCGCGACTTCGAGGTCGACGCCGCCGCGCTCCTGCAGCTCGGCAACTTCGTGGTGGTCGCGCTCGGCGTCGGCTACGTGAGCGCCCGCCTGCGCGACGCGGGCAGCGGCTCCGAGCAGCTCGCCGAGACGATCGTGCGCGAGCGCGAGCAGGCGGCCGACATCCTCGAGAACATCCGCAGCGGCGTCCTGACCATGGACGCGCGCGGGATCCTCCGCTTCGCCAACCCGGCCGCCAGCCAGCTGCTCGGGATCGACCTCGTGCCGCGCATCGGCACCGTGCTCCGCGCCGACCTCGCGCGCGTCGCGCCGGGGCTCGTGAGCGCGCTCGAGGCGGTGCTCGCCTCGCAGCAGCGCACGACGCGCGCCGAGGCGACCGTCTTCCTCGCCGACCGCGCGGTGCCGATCGGGCTCACCGTCACCTGGGTCGGGGCGCACGACGGGCGCGCCGCAAGCGCGACGGCGATCTTCAGCGACATCGCCGAGGCCAAGCGGCTGCAGGACCTCACGGTGCGCGCCAGTCGCCTCGAGGCGATCAGCGAGTTGAGCGCCTCGCTCGCGCACGAGATCCGCAACCCGCTGGCGAGCATCCGCAGCGCCGTGGAGCAGCTCGGGCGCATGCCGAGCGTGAACGAGGACCAGGTGGCGCTCACCGGCCTCGTGGTGCGCGAGAGCGATCGCATCGCGCGCCTGCTCGGCGAGTTCCTCGATTTCGCGCGTGTCCGCAAGACGAACGTCGCCCCGCTCGATGCCGCGCAGCTCGTCGTCGACGTCGCGTCGCTGGTCACCGCGCATCCCGATCGCGCGGCGTCGACGGCGATCGAGCTCGAGGTCCGCACGCGCGCGGCGACGATCGACGGTGACGCCGACCTGCTGCATCGCGCGCTCTTCAACCTCGCGCTCAACGCCGTGCAGGCGGTGGGGCAGGGCGGACGCGTGCGCCTCGTGGTCGGCGACGCCGCCGCGGACGCGCTTGGCGCCATGGCGCCCGGCGCCGACGGCGCGGTGGAGCTGCGCGTCGAGGACGACGGGCCGGGGATGCCCGACGACGTGCGGACGCGCATCTTCACGCCGTTCTACACCACCAAGCCGCAGGGAAGCGGCCTCGGACTGCCGGTCGTGCACCGCGCGATCGAGGCGCACCGCGGGGCCGTCTACGTGGAGTCCGCGCCGGGGCGCGGCACCCGCTTCACCATCGTGCTGCCTCGCACCCAGGGCGAGGCCGGAGTCGCCGCGTGACCACGCGATCCGCATCACCATCGGTCCTCGTCGTCGACGACGAGTCGGGGATCCTCGAGACGCTGCGCATCCTCCTCCGCAACGAGGGCTTCACCGTGCGCACCGCGCTCGGCGGCCACGCCGGGCTGCAGGCGCTCGAGGAGGCGCTGCCGGACATCGTGCTGAGCGACATCCGCATGCCCACGGTCACCGGGTTGGAGGTGCTGGCCGCCGTCAAGGAGCGCGATGCCACGCTCCCGGTGGTGCTGATGACCGCGCAGGCGAGCATGCAGAGCGCGATCCAGGCGGTGAACGACGGCGCCTTCTACTACATCCAGAAGCCGTTCCGCAACGACGAGCTGGTGGCGATCCTGCGCCGCGCGGCCGAGACGCGGCAGCTGAAGGTGGAGAACGTGACGCTGCGCCAGGAGCTGCAGCGCCGCGATCGGTCGACCGCGGGGCAGCGCCCGGTGGGCGGGAGCCGCGCCTGGACGAAGGTGCTGGAGATGGTGGAGACGGTGGCGCCCACCGACAGCACCGTGCTCCTCACCGGCGAGTCGGGGACGGGCAAGGAGGTGATCGCGCGCTGGCTGCACGATCTCTCGCCGCGCGCGGGCAACCAGTTCATGAGCATCAACTGCGGCGCGCTCCCCGAGTCGCTGCTGGAGAGCGAACTGTTCGGCCACGTGAAGGGATCGTTCACCGGCGCGGTGAAGGACAAGACGGGGCTCTTCCAGGCCGCGAGCCGCGGGAGCTTCTTCCTCGACGAGATCGGCGAGACGACGCCGGCGACGCAGGTGAAGCTCCTGCGCGTGCTCCAGCAGCGCGAGGTGATCCCGGTCGGGGGCACCGAGGCGCAGCCGATCGACGTGCGCCTCATCGCGGCCACCAACCGCGACCTCGAGGAGGAGATCAAGCGCGGGAGCTTCCGCGGAGATCTCTACTATCGCCTGAACGTGATCGCGATCCACCTCCCACCGCTGCGCGATCGGCGCGACGACATCCCCCTGCTCGCGGAGCGCTTCCTGACGCGGCTCGCGGGGCAGCGCGGCGAGGCACCCAAGCGGCTCGCCGCGTCGGCGCTCGAGGCGCTGCAGGGCTACGACTGGCCCGGCAACGTGCGCGAGCTGGAGAACGCCGTGGAGCGCGCGATGATCATGGCCGACGGCGAGGTGATCGAGCCGGCGGCGCTCCCGGAACGCGTGTTGTCGCGCAAGGCCGAGCCGCTGGTGGCGGAACGGAGCGTGAGCAACCCGACGCTCGAC
>JALOPO010000314.1 GCA_025453855.1 Gemmatimonadaceae bacterium | reverse complement strand
GAGCAGCCGCGCCGCGCGCGCATCGTCGCGATTGGGATCCCAGTGATACGCCACCGCGCCATCGGGCTGCGGCACCACGAGCATCGCGATCGTCCCGCCACGCAGCGCCGCCGCGGCGGCGCTGTCGCCGAGGAGCTGCGGCACGAGCGTGGACTCGGCGGCGATCGCGCGCACCGTGGCGGCGCTCGCCGCGGCGCCGTCACGCACGCCCACGCGCAGCTGTGCCGGCGGCCGCTCGCGGAAGGCGATCGCCAGCCCCGCCGCCAGCAGCACCGGGAAGACGAACGACCAGAAGACGAGCTCCGGCTCGCGCGCGAACTCGAGCAGCCGCGCGCGCGTGAGCTCGAGCAGCGCCCCCGCCCCGCTGGCGTGCGTGTCGCCGCGACGGTCGCCACCGCGCCGCTCGCGCTGGCGACGCTCGCCCCCGTCGCCCGCATCGCCCGACGCGTCGGCGTCGTGCACCATCGTCCCGCTCGGCGCGTGCTCAGCCATCGCGCAGCGCCCGACCCGTGCGGGCCACGAAGACGTCCTCCAGCGTCGGGGCGTGCGTCGCGAGCGCGGCCAACGCGAGGCCGCGCCCCTCGATCGCGGCCAGCAGCGGCGGGAGCACCGCGGCCACCGTCGCCGCGCGCAGCTCCGTCGCCACCTCACCATCCTCGGTCGCCGTCGCGCGCGCACCGAGCACGCCGGGGAGCGCGCACACCGTCGCGAGCCAGCGCTCGCGCGCATCCTCGTCCGGCGCGATGCCGCGCACCGTGGCCGTCACCATCTGCTCGGCTTCCAGCGACGCGACCAGCTCGCGCGGCGTGCCGAGCGCGATCACGCGCCCGCGATCGACGATCGCCACCCGATCGCAGAGCCGCTCGGCCTCCTCCATGTAGTGGGTCGTGAGGACGATCGTGCGTCCGTCGGCGCGCAACCCCTCCACCAGCTCCCACAACTGGCGCCGCGACTGCGGGTCGAGCCCCGTCGTCGGCTCGTCGAGGAAGACGAGGTCGGGGTCGCCGACCAGCGCGCAGGCGAGGGCGAGGCGCTGCTTCTGCCCGCCGGACAGTCCGCCCACGCGCGCATCGCGCTTCTCGCCCAGCGAGACGAGCGCGAGCATGTCGTCCACGGTGCGCCCGCGTGCGTAGAAGCTGCGGAAGAGGCGCACCGTCTCGCGCACCGTGAGCTTCTCGGCGAACTGCGTCTCCTGCAGCTGGATGCCGAGCCGCTGGCGGAGCCAGGTGGCGTCATCGCGCCAGCCGCGGCCGAGCACGAGCACGTCGCCACTGTCGGCGGCGGTCAGCCCCTCGCAGATCTCGATGGTGGTCGTCTTCCCGGCGCCGTTGGGGCCGAGCAGCCCGAAGCATTCGCCGCTGCGCACCTCGAGGTCGAGGCCGTCGACGGCGACCACGCGCCCGTACGCCTTGCGGAGCGCGCGCAGCGAGAGCGCGGGAGGAGTCGACATGGGCCGACGAATCTACCCGCGGGGACACGCGCCGCGGTGACGCGCCCGGCGTCGCCCGCCGCCCGCCCGACACCGGATGCCCGACGCCCGACGCCCGATGCCCGATGCCCGATGCTCGATGCTCGATGCTCGATGCTCGATGCACGGCGCCGGATGCCGGATGCACGACGGCCCCGGTGCGCAGGGGCACCGGGGCCGTCGTGGAGCGTTGCCTGCGTTCGTTCAGCTCGCGCGACGGGCGCGACGACGGGCCACGCCCGCGAGGCCGGCGAGTCCGGTCGCCATGAGCGCGTAGGTGCTCGGCTCCGGCACGACGTTCTGCCCGGCGAGGTTGAAGTAGTCGAACGCCACCGCGTCGTTGCTGTTGGCGCGATCGATCTCGATCGCCAGGAAGCCCGCCATGTTGGCGCGCGCGATCATCGCCGCCGAGAGGTTGAAGGTGCGCGTCGCGACCGCGGTCGCCCCGTCCTCGAAGTTCAGGAAGCCCGTCTCCGCCACGCCGTTGAAGCGCGTGATGAACGCACCGAGTCCGGTCGCCTGCAGCCCGTAGGTGCGATACGTGATGCTCGCGCCGGGAATGAGCGGACCGGCGAGGTTCCAGCGGAGCGTGAAGACCTGCGGGAGCGGCGTGAAGTTCGACGAGTAGAAGTCGGTCTGCTGCGCGCCGTTGGTGGCGGCCGCTTCGGCCGGGCTGCGACCGTCGGTGGGGATGCCCGGGATCGCGAACGTCGGGCCGCAGGCGGCGGGGGTGCCGAAGACGGTGCCGAAGCAGTCGACGTCGCCGATCAGCTGGGCGTGGGCGGTGCTGGCGACGAAGAGCGCGGCGCCAAGTGCGAGGAGCTTGCGCATGGGTGGAACACCTCGAGTGCGGGGAGGGCGTCGGCACGGCGGGAGGACCGTGCCGGCGTGCAGCCGTGCTTCAGCATCCGTGCCGGAGCGGGTGGGCAACAGGAGATGCGCAACGGCGCCACGAAACCGGTCACCGGTCGCGCGCAGGTGGTGCGCGCGCAGCGACTTGCGGGCGCACGTCGCGACCGGGTCACGCGCCGATCACGAGGTGACATGCGGAGGGCGCGCCGCACCGTCGTGGCAGCGCGCCCACGTCGTGCCGACGCCACATGAGACGCCGCGGCGGTTCGCGACGTCGCTCCACAAATCATCTCGTGCGGACGGACGCGGCGGCGCGCCGGGGCGCCGCCGCGCGTGGTTCATTCAGCGCGTCCGCTCGCCCCGCGCCCCGTCGAGCTGCTTGAGCACCCGCTGCGCGATCGCATCGGCCAGCTCGTCACCCGCGAGCACCGAAGGCGACGCGAACCGCCCCGCGACCGGCGGCGGACCGGCCGGCACGCCACTCTCGCGCCGCGCGGCCAGCGCATCGGCCGCCTCGTGGCTGTCGATCCCCGTCGCCACCTCGCGCAGCAGCCCGGTGTGGATGTCGTAGACGAGCCCGTGCAGCAGCGGACGCCGCCCCTTGGCCCACGCGTGCTGGATGATCGGCGTCTCGGTGAGGTGGTAGATCTGCTCCAGCACGTTGAGCTCCACCACGCGGTCGAAGCGCGCCTGCTCGTCGGCGATCGCGTCCAGCTCGCCGCGATTCCAGCGCACCACGTTGCGGATCGGCCCAAGCCAGTGATCGACCAGCCCGTACGACTCCGTTCCCATCGCCGCCTTCACGCCGCCGCAGCCGTAGTGCCCGGTCACGATCACGTGCTTCACGTCGAGCACCTCCACCGCGTACTGCAGCACGCACATCGCGTTCAGGTCGCTCGGCAGCACCTGGTTGGCGATGTTGCGATGCACGAACAGCTCGCCCGGCTCGGTGCCGGTGACGACGTTGCTCGGCACGCGGCTGTCGGCGCAGCCGATGTAGAGGAAGTGCGGCTCCTGCTTGGAGGCGCGCTTGTGGAAGTACTCCGGGTCGTTCTCCACCATCGCGGCGGCCCACGCCCGGTTGTTCTGGATGATCTTGCGGAAGTTCTCCATGAGGGCCTCGTGCCGGCGTGGGTGCGTCAGTGCGACGCGGGGTGAGCGCGATCTCGGGGACGCCCACCAGGCGGTAGTCGATGGAGCGGCTGCGCGCGGTCTCGCGGAACTCGAGCAGCACCTCCAGCGCATCGTGATCGAAGCGGGCGGTGCGCCGGCCGTCGATCTCGATGCGGCTCCCCGCGGGCACCGCCTCGAGCAGACGCGCGAGCTGCGCCTTGTGCAGGAAGGTCACCTGGTCGGGGAGCTGGTAGCGCGTGAGCACCGCGCCCGGCGGACTGACGCGCGTGAAGACCGGCGCCCGCAGGTGCTGCGCGAGGATGAAGGCGAGGCCGACCACCAGCCCCACGCCGATGCCGCGCAGCAGGTCGGTGAAGAGCACGGCGACGATCGTCACCGCGAACGGGATGAACTGCGCCCATCCCTGCCGCCAGACGGCGCGCCAGAGCGCGGGCGTGGTGAGCTTCCAGCCGGTGACCAGCAGCACGGCGGCGAGCGCCGCGAGCGGGATGTGATTGAGCACCGTCGCCAGCGCGAGGACCGCGACGAGGAGCAGCGCCCCGTGCAGGATCGCCGAGAGCCGCGACTTCGCGCCGGCATCGACGTTGGCGGAGCTGCGCACGATCACCCCCGTC
>JALOPO010000313.1 GCA_025453855.1 Gemmatimonadaceae bacterium | reverse complement strand
GGCGGGGCGCCCGGCGCTACCACAGGAGCAGAGCGTGAAGCCCAGCAATCGACGTCTCGGCACCGACCGTTCCGCCACGACGGCGCTCGATCGCCGCAGCGCGATGCCGGTGCTCCGCCTCGCCCTCGCGCTGCTCCCGGTCGCGTGTGGCGGCGATGGTGGCCGCACCGCCGCCAGCGACAGCGGCGCCCCCGCCACGGCGATCATGCGCGACAGCACGAGCGCGGTGGCGAGCGCGACCTCGTCCGCGAGCGACAGCGCGCCCGCGACTACCGGCGCCGGCACCGACGACGCGGCCGCCATGGCCCTGCGCCTCCCGGGTTCGCTGCTCGGCACGCTGCAGATCTTCGACACCACCGTCACCGCGGCGGGCGACACTGTCGTCGCGCTCGGCGGCGCGGTCCTCGACCCCGGCGGCAGGGCCGACTACTCCATCGGGCACTATCGCATCAACGGCGCGCACGTGCTTCGCGTGGAAGCCGTCCGCGGCCGCGAGCCCGACGGTCGTGCGCGCACCGAGGTGCGATCGGCGCTGCAGCTCCCCGCGCTGCTGGGAGGTGAGGATGTCCTGCTCGGCGACTGCAGCCGCGGGGCGACAGTCGATCCATTGCTGATCGCCATCGCGCGCACCGACCAGGCCTCCGGTGCGCAGACGGTGCGCCGCGCGTGGCGCTTCGATCGGGCGAGCGAACGGCTCGTGACGGCGGACACCGCCCGAGTGTCGTGCGCCGTCCCCGGCACCTGACGCGCGCGCGGGCCGCGGCGAGCGATGCGGCCACGCGTCAGGTGAGCAGCGCGCGCGCCTCGTCGACGGCGCTCGAGACGCAGTCGCGGAAGAGTGTCAGCGTCGGCCCACCGGCTGCCCCCGGTCGCCGCGCGATGCCGACGCGCGCCTCGAGCCCCGTGAACGGCAGGCGGACGAGGCGCCCCTCCGCGACATCGTGCGCGGTGTGCAGCGCGAGGCAGGCCACGACGAGCTCCGTTCGCTGCGCGACCTCGCGCAGCAGCCGGATATCGGTGCACGAGATCGTCACCAGCTGGTCCGCATTCCACTCGCGGCCCATCGCCTGGACCAGGCGTCGCGTGAGCGCCTCGGTGAACGGCAACGACCCCATCGGATAGCGCATCAGCGCGTCGGGGTCGAGCGTGTCGGCGTCGAGCAGCGGATGCCCCGGGCGCACGAAGAAGCCGACGCGGGCCGGCTCGAGCGTCTCCACCTCGAGCTGCGGGTCCCCGACCAGTGCATCCGCATCGCCGGCGACGATGTCCAGCGTCTCGTCGTGCAGCCGACGGCAGAGCGCGGCCGTGTCATCGACCACGATCTCGGTGCGCACCCGCGGCCGCGTGGCCGCGAGCGCCTCGATGAAGCGCGGCACCGCGAGAGCGTGGATGCCCGCGCTCACGCCCACGCGCACGTGGCCGATGTCCCCCGTCTGCAGGAGCTGGAGCGCGCGGTAGGCCTCGGCTTCCTCCTGGAGCAACCGGCGTGCACGTTCCACCAGCAGCTTGCCGGCCTCGGTGAGGACGCTCCCCCGCCCGCGTCGCTCCACGAGGTCCACGCCCACCTCCAGCTCCAGCGCCTGGATGCTGCGCGTGAGCGCCGGCTGCGTCATGTGCACGGAGGCGGCGGCACGATGAAAGGTGCCATGCTGGTCGAGCGCGATCAGGTGGCGCAGGCGATGGATGTTCATGATGCGGGGCGAGTGGGCCGATGGTTCGCTCGGCAACGTACACGCCTCGGACTTCCCACTCGACCATGGAGACGAAAAATGACCGATGACCGCCCTTCCGCCGATGCATGCACGCGCCGCAGCTTCCTCGGCACGGCCAGCGGTGCGATGGCCGCGCTCTCCACCGAGCGACTCGACTGGAGTGCGTTCGGCGCAAACCTGCATGCCGCCACTGCATCAGCCATACCGGCACCGGCCTCGCCCTCGCTCGTCGCGGCGCGAGCGGCGGTGACCGCGGCCCGGCAGACGATCGTGAAGCTGAGCCGCGATGTCTGGGCCAGACCGGCGGTCGGGCTGTCGGAGCACGAGGCAATGAACATGCACATCGCGGTGCTCGAGCAGGCCGGCTTCCGGATCACCGCGCGCGAGGCCGCCGGCCACCCCACGGCCTTCGTCGCCGAATGGTCGCAGGGGACCGGCGGGCCCAAGGTCGGCTTCCTCCCCGAGTACGACGCGCTCCCCGGCCTCGGCAATGTGGCCGAGCCGGTCGAGAAGCCGACGAGCGGGACGACCGACGGCCACGGCTGCGGGCACAACATGCTCGGTGCCGGCTGCACCGGGGCGGCGCTCGCGCTCAGGGCGATGATGATCGCACGCAAGACGGCAGGGACGGTACGCGTCTACGGCTGCGGTGCGGAGGAGACCGAGGGGGCGAAGGTCTACATGGCGCGCGCGGGGCTCTTCGACGACCTCGATGCGGCGCTCGCCTTCCACCCGGCGCCGGTGGCGGTCGCGGGCGAAGCGGTCTGCACGGCGACTCGCAACATGAAGGTGCGCTTCACCGGGCGCACGGCGCACGCGGCCAACACGCCGTGGCTGGGGCGGAGCGCGGTGCACGCGGCCGAGCTCTTCGCGCACGGCGTGAACGCGATGCGCGAGCACGTCGAACCGACCGCTCGCACGCACTACATCTACGAGATCGCCGGCCTGGCGCCGAACATCGTCCCCGACGTGGCACAGATCTGGCTCACGACGCGCGAGAAGACGACCGAGCTGGTCGAGGCGAATCTGCAGTGGCTGAAGGAGATCGCGCAGGGGGCGGCGATGGCCACGCAGACGAAGGCCGAGGTCGACGTCTTCTTCGGCATCGCCGAGCTGGTGCCGAACGCGCCACTCGCGCGCCGGCTCTTCGCGCACGTGAGCGCGACCCCGCTCGACTGGAGCGCCGCCGAGCAGAGCTTCGCGAAGGCCTGCCAGAAGGCGATGAAGCTCCCGGAGGCCGGGATGGCGACGACGCCGATGCCCTACCTCCCGCAGACGAACCTCGGCGGCTCGACCGATGTCGGCGACATCAGCTGGAACACGCCCACGGCAGTCTTCGGGTGGCCGACCCTTCCGCTCGGCGTCTCGCTTCACTCCTGGCCGGTGACGGCCTGCGGCGGGATGGAGATCGGCGATCGCGGGACGCTCGCGGCGGCGACGATCATGGCGGCGACGGGCTTCGACGTTCTCACCGACGCGGAGCTCCGCAGCGCAGCGCGCGCCGACTTCACCAAGCGCCTCCAGGGGAAGAGGTACGTCTGCGGAGTGCCGCCCGAGCGGAAGACGCCGCTCGGTGCGAGCGCGCGCACGGTGAAGGCGCCGGGCGAGGAGGGGATCGCCGGGACCCAAGCTGCGAGCTGAGCGCTCAGCGCTTTCGCGCGAGGAGCAGCATCTCGGGTCGGCCGTGTAGAGCCGGATGCGGTGCACGCGCTCGCCGCTGCCGTGCCGGCCGCGCCACGTCGTGCGCACGGTGATGCGCCCGTCGCGCGGCTCGAAGCTCCGGTCGTGTGCGACCCGCGTGCCGTCGCTGGTCACCCAGCTGTCGCGCCCCACCCACTTCGCCATCACGCCGTCGCGCGAGCCGCCGAACCAGGCCAGCGTCCCGCCCGGCGCGAGCACGCGTGCGAACTCGCGCAGCACGCGCGCATCGTCGGCGGCATCGGCGAAGAAGCCGAACGAGGTGAAGAGGTTGAGCACCGCGTCGAAGCGCCCGGCCCACTCGGACGGGAGCGCGCGCATGTCGCCGCGCACGTAGCGCAGCGTGCGCCCGGTGCCGCGTCGCCGCGCGATGTCGAGCAGCGGCTTGCTGTAGTCGAACCCCGTGACGTCGAAGCCGGCTTCGGCGAGCAGGTGTGCGTGCCGTCCCTGCCCGCACGGGCAGTCGAGGATCCGCGCGCCATCGGGGAGCGCGAGCAGCTCCATGAGGCGCGCGACCTCGCCGCGATTGCGCTCCTCGGCGAAGAGCGGTTCGAACTCGCGGACGTAGTCACCGTCGAAGTACGTGGCCCACCAGTCGGAGTCGGGGGCGCCATCCGCCGCGGCCGCGCGTGGCGCGCGTGATGCGACGCGCGCCGCCGGGGCAGCGCCCCGCGCCATGCGCACCGTCGACGATCGTTTCGCGGCCGGGCTCAGAAGAAGACCGGCTCGCGATACGCGCCGAACACGTCCTCCAGCGCGGCGCGGATCTCGTACAGCGTGCAGTAGGCGCGCGCGCAGTCGAGGATGTGCGGGACCGTGTTCTCGTCGCTCCGCGCCGCCTGCCGCAGGCGCTCCAGGCGCGCCGTGCAGAGCGCGTTGTCGCGGGTGGCGCGCAGTGCGGCCATGCGCGTGCGCTGCTCGCGCTCGGCCTCCATCCCCACCTTGAGCAGCGGGATCGCGAGCGCCTCCTCGTCGGTCTCGAAGGCATTCACGCCCACCACCAGCTTGCGGCGCTGCTCGATCTCCCACTGCTGGCGACTGGCCGCCTCGGCGATCTTGCGCTGGAACCACCCCGCCTCGAGGCCGGCCACCACGCCGCCCTGTTCCTCGATCTGCGAGAAGAGCGCCTCGGCCTGCCGTTCGAGCTCGTCGGTGAGCGCCTCCACGTAGTACGACCCGCCGAGCGGGTCGAGCACGTTCGGCACGCCGGTCTCGTGGGCGAGCACCTGCTGCGTGCGGAGCGCCACCTGCACCGCCGCCTCGGTGGGGAGCGCGAGCGTCTCGTCCATCGAGTTCGTGTGCAGCGACTGCGTCCCGCCGAGCACCGCCGCCAGCGCCTGATAGGCGACGCGCACCACGTTGTTCATCGGCTGCTGCGCGGTGAGCGTCACGCCGGCGGTCTGCGAGTGGAAGCGCAGCATCCACGAACGCGGGTCCTTCGCCCCGTACTTCTCCTTCATCACGCGCGCCCAGATGCGGCGCGCCGCGCGCAGCTTGGCGATCTCCTCGAAGAAGTCGTTGTGGATGTCGAAGAAGAACGAGAGCCGCGGCGCGAAGCT
>JALOPO010000312.1 GCA_025453855.1 Gemmatimonadaceae bacterium | reverse complement strand
CGCGCCGAAGCTCGGGTCGTGGCGGCCGGTGGTGCGGTTCCACGCATCGAGGAGGTGCGTGATGGTGCGCGACACGCGGTTGTAGCGGTCGCGCGCGTCACCGCTCTTCTCGGCCGTCACGCCGCTCACCGCCACCACGAACGCGTGATCGGCCGGCCATGGCACCCACCCCTCGTGCCGCACCGGGAGCCAGGCGAAGACGCCCAGCGCCCCCGTGCGACTGCAGAGGATCGCCGTCTGGTCCTGCGCGCCGTTGAGCAGGCCGAGGCCGCGATCGCCGCCCAGCGGCCCGAAGTCGCTCCCGTTCTCCATCGCCGCGAAATAGCCCGCGAGCGCGAGGTCGTCGGGGATCGCGTCGCGCCAGGCCTGTCGCACCACGAGCCCGCTCGTGTGCGCCAGCGCGAGGCCAAGCCCCACGATGAGCGATGCCGAGCTGCTCACACCGGCGGCGGCCGGGAGGTTGCTCGCCAGCGCGACATCGCAGCCGCGCACCGCATCGCCGAAGTTGCGCACCAGCCGGCGCGCGACGATGCGCACGTAGGCGCGCCACGGCGGCCCCGTCTCGTCATCGGCATCGTCGAGGGCGAGCGTCGCCACCTCGCCGAGCACCGCGTCGCGTACCACCACGCGCGCATCGTCGCGACGGCGCGCGACGACCACGATGCCGCGGTCGATCGCGCAGACGAGCGAGCGGCCGCCGGCGTAGTCGACGTGCTTGCCGAGCACCTCGATGCGCCCCGGCGCGATCCAGGCGCGTCGCCAGTCATGGGGTACGCCATCGGCGTCGAGCGCGGCGTGCGCCTGCGAGACGAGCGCCCCGTAGGCATGGGCCGCGCGTTCCGGCACGCCGGCCTCGCGCAACCGTGCGAGCGCCTCCTCGTCGGTGGGATGCGCGAGCGTCACGGCGCGTCGTCCTGCGTCGTCGCGGCGGCGAGCACGTTGCTCTCCAGCGACCCGAACGGCGCCCGCCCATCGATCCCCTCGACCGGCACGCCGGGCACCGCCCCCGCGAGCCCGGGGCCGTGGCCGAGCGTGGCGGCGCGGATCGCGGGCAACGGGAACTTCGGCGTGCGATCCATCGTCAGCAGCCCGTTCGCCTCCTGGTAGGTGTCGGTGAGCTGCGTGTAGCACCATCCCGCGAAGAGCGGGATGCGATGCACCGCCGCGAGCAGCGTACCGTAGCGGTACTCCAGCTCCTCGGACGAGCGCACCGTCGAGTACCCCCACGTGTGCGCCGCATCGGGATGCAGGGCGATCCCGCCGAACTCGGTGAGCATCACCGGGACGCGCATGTGCTCGAGGTGCCCCTCGACGACGAGGCGACGCCCCCCGGGACGCTCGCGCTCGAGGAGGCGCGGGAGCTCCTCGTCGCTGCGGTAGCGGCGCGCGAGGCGATCGGGATCGTGGTCGTAGTCGTGGATCGCGAGGATGTCGGTCTGCACGCTCTCCCAGCCGTCGTTGCCGATCACCGGGCGCGTGGCATCGAGCGTGTTGGTGAGATGGTAGAGCGCGGCGACCCAGTGGCGCTGCTCCGGGATCGTCGGGAGATCGGGAACGCCCCAGCTCTCGTTGAACGGCACCCACGCCACGAGGCACGGATGGCTCGCGTCGCGCGCGACGATGTCCATCCACTGCCGCGTGAGCCGCTCGATCGCCGTCTTGGTGAAGCGGTAGACGCTCGGCATCTCCCCCCACACGAGCAGGCCGAGTCGGTCGGCCCAGTGGAGGAAGCGCGGATCCTCGACCTTCTGGTGCTTGCGCACGCCGTTGAAGCCCATCGCCTTGGCGAGCTCCACGTCGTGCCGGATCGCGGCGTCGCTCGGCGCCGTCATCCCCGTATGTGGCCAGTAGCCCTGGTCGAGCGCGAGGCGCAGGTAGTACGGGCGTCCGTTGAGGAGGAAGCGATCGCCCTGCGTGCTCACCTGTCGCAGCGCGGTGTAGCTGTGCACCGTGTCGAGGCGCTCGCCGCGCCCGCCCCAGAGCTCGATCTCGGCGTCGATGAGCGTCGGGCGCTCGGGGCTCCAGAGCAGTTCGTTGCGGTAGTCGTCGATGCCCGGGTCGGAGATCGCGATGCGTCGGTGCACCTCGCCGGCGACGAGGAGGTAGGTGTCGTCGGCGAGGACGTGCCCCTTCACGTGGAGCTTGACCTTCACGCGCAGCCCGTCGTAGGCGCGCGGCCCCTCGACGCGCAGGTCGAGCGAGAGCTCCCAGCGCTCGAGCGAGGCGGCCCAGCGCAGCCAGGTCACGCGCGTCGGCGGGACGCGCTCCATCCAGACCGTCTGCCAGATCCCCGACGTGCGCACGTACCAGATGGAGTGCGGCTCGCGCTGCCAGTCCTGCTTGCCGCGCGGCTTGGCGAGATCGTGCGGATCGTCCTCGGCGCAGACGACGATCACCTGCGGCTCGTTCTCGCGCACGAGGTCGGTGATGTCGGCCGAGAATGGGGTGTAGCCGCCCTCGTGGCGCGCCACGATCACGTCGTCGAGCCAGACCGTGGTGCGGTAGTCGACGGCGCCGAAGTGGAGGATGAGCCGCGCCCCTTCGCGCACCGGCGGCGCGACGATCGTGCGGCGGTACCAGCACGCCTGCAGGAAGTCGTGATCGCCGACGCCGCTCGCCGAACTCTCCGGCGCGAACGGCACGGTGATGGTGCGATCGAAGGCGACCTCCGCCGGTCGCTGCCAGCGCCGCTGCCGCTCGATGGCGAACTCCCAGTGTCCGTTGAGCGACCACCAGTCGCCGCGCTGGAGCTGGGGACGCGGATAGCCGTGCGCGGCCGGATCCGGGATGAGGACGTCGGGAAGGCCGGCCATGCGGGCGGAGCGGGCGTTCGGGGGCGCCGACGGATCGTGACGCCGGCTGCCGGCGCATCATCCGTCGCGGGAATGCGGGAGAGCACGGCAAGTGTCGCGCCGCGTCCGCTTGCGTCCCGAACCGTGATGAACCGCACCGACTCGCGTCGAACCACGCGGCACGGTGCAGCCGATCGTGCGCCACGTCGGCGAGCGGCGTGGGACGTCGTGGCGTCGCCACGCGCGCGGGTCAGCGGATCGTATCGCCGAGTGCGAGCAGGAGCCGTGCGCCGAAGCGCTCGTCGATCGCCAGGTCGGTGCTCGCGCGCCGCGCGCTGTAGCGCTGGCGCAGCACGGCCGGATCACCGCTGTCGGCCAGGAGCCCGATGTCCTGCGCGGCGCGGTCGGCGTAGCCGGGCAGGAGCGTGCGCCAGTCCGACGGGATGCGTCCCGGGACGATCGTGTTCACGTGGCGCACCAGGAGCGAGGTGCAGTTGTCGGTGAGCGTGTTGTAGAAGACGGGCGTGTCGCGCAGTGCGTTCGCGCGCTCGAGCATCGCCACCAGGAGCTCGCGCCGGCGTGCCGGTGGCGCGACGACGGGAAAGAGAAACACGTCCTGCCCGTCCACCAGTCGCCGCCGTACGACGTCGTGCACGTCGCCCACGACGTAGATCACCTCGAAGCGGCGCGTGAGGCCGGCCACGAGGCCGTAGGTCTCGCCGATCTCGCGCCGCGCCTCGATCGAGACGGCGAGGTCGCGGCCATCGGCGAAGGCGAAGGTGACGAAGGCGTG
>JALOPO010000311.1 GCA_025453855.1 Gemmatimonadaceae bacterium | reverse complement strand
CCGGCGATACCGCGTCGTGCGCGCGACGCTCGGCACGCGGCGGGCCGGCGACCGAACGGACGACGCCATGGCGAGGCATGCGGGCACGGCGGGCACGGGGGGCACTGCGGGCACTGCGGGCACTGCGGGCACTGCGGGCCGCGATGTTGCGAAGGAACGCGATGGTTCGCGAAGAATGTCTTTATGTGTGCTCCGCGCGCGGGCGGGCTCCGTGCGCGGAGCACACATCATCAGTCCTTCCTTCGCCCCGCATCGCGTCCCCTCGCATCATCGCGGCCAGCAGTGGCTGCGGTACGCTCGCGGCCGTCAGGCCGATCGCAACTCGTGCCGCAGTAGCGAGCGCGCCGGCGGCACCACGCATCAGGCGGGGGCCGGCTCCCCCGCCCCGATCCGCGCCGCCGCCGCGTCGTCGAACTCGCCCTCCCAGCGCGCCATCACCACCGTTGCGAGACAGTTGCCGAGGAGGTTCACGCTCGTGCGTGCCATGTCCATCACCGCGTCGACGCCGAGGATGATCGCGACGCCCTCGAGCGGGAGGTCGAACTGCGCCAGCGCGCCGGAGAGGATCACGAGCGAGGCCCGGGGCACCGCGGCCACGCCCTTGGACGTGAGCATGAGCGTGAGCATCATCAGCAGCTGCGTGCCGAGCGGCATGTCGATGCCGGCGGCTTGCGCCACGAAGATGCTTGCGACCGCGAGGTAGAGCGTGCTCCCGTCGAGGTTGAAGCTGTAGCCGGTCGGCATCACGAAGGCGACGATGCGCTTGGGGACGCCGAGCTGCTCCATCGCCTTCATGGCCTGCGGGAGCGCCGCCTCGGAGCTGGCGGTGCTGAAGGCGAGGAGCCACGGCCCCTTGGCCTGCGCCCAGAACTGGCGGAGCGGCACCCGCGCGATGAGCGCCACCGGGACGAGCACGAGGAGGACGAAGACGATCAGCGCGGCGTAGAGCGTGGCCACGAGCTTGAGGAGCGTGAGCAGCACGCCGATGCCGCTGGCGCCCACGGTGGCCGCGATCGCGCCGGCGATGCCGATCGGCGCGAACGCCATCACCATCCCGACGAACTTGAACATCACTTCGCTCAGGCTCTCGCAGAACTCGAGCATGAACTTCTTCGGCCGCTCGGGGGCACGCGCCACCGCCACCGCGAAGAGGACGCTGAAGAAGACGATCTGCAGCACCTCGTTGGTCGCCGCCGCCTCGAAGAAGCTCTGCGGAACGGTGTGCTCCAGCACGCTCGAGAGCGTGGGCGTCTTGGTGACGAAATCCTTCGCGGCGTCCGCGCTGGCGGTGGCGAGCGACACGCCCACGCCCGGCTTGGAGAAGTTCACCGCCACCAGGCCCACGGCCAGCGCGAGCGTGGTCACGATCTCGAAGTAGAGGATCGAGCGCCAGGCGAGGCGCCCCACCTTGCTCATGTCGTCGCCGTGGCCGGCGATCCCCACCACCAGCGTGCCGAAGAGGAGCGGGACGATCACCGACTTGATCATCCGCAGGAAGACCGTCGAGAGCAGCTTGAGCTGCACGCCGATCTCGGGGAACTGCCACCCGATGAGCGTGCCGACGATCATCGCGACGATGATCCACTGGGTGAGCGAGAGCTTCTTCAGCAGCGACATGCGGGGCGTGGCAGCGGCCGGCGCTCAGTGCGCGGGGCCGTCGAGTTCATTGGCGATCGGCGCGCGACCGGTGCGGAGCACCGAGTGGCGCACGCCGTAGGCGAAGTAGAGCGCGAGACCGATGACGAGCCAGATGCCGAAGGCGATCCAGGCGCTCGACGGGAGCCCGCGCATCACGTAGAGGCAGGCCACGGCACCACCCAGCGCCACCGGCCAGACGAACGGCACGCGGAAGGGGCGTGGCCGGTCGGGCTCGCGGATGCGGAGCGCGAGCACCCCCACGCAGACGAGCATGAAGGCCGCGAGCGTCCCGATGTTCGTCAGGTCGTAGGTCGCGGCATCGTCGGCCACCGCGGCGCCGACCGCGACCAGCACGCCGGTGAGGATCGTCGTCACGTGGGGCGTGCGGTATTTCGGGTGGAGCCTGGCCGCGAACGGCGGCAGGAGCCCGTCACGCGCCATGGCGTAGAAGATCCGCGGCTGCCCGTACTGGAAGACGAGGAGCACCGCCGCCATCGACACCACCGCGCCGGCGGCGACGATCCAGCTGGCGGTGTCGAGCCCCGCGATCGTCAGCGCCCTCGCCAGCGGGTCGGCGCTCTTGAGCTGCTCGTACGGCACGAGCCCCGTGGCCACCGCACCCACGACGACGTAGATGAGCGTGCAGACGCCAAGTCCGGCCAGGATCCCGATCGGGAGGTTGCGCTGCGGGTTCTTCGTCTCCTCGGCCGCGGTGCTGATGGCATCGAAGCCGATGTAGGCGAAGAAGACGATCGCCGCCCCCTGGTGGATGCCGCGCCAGCCGTTGGGGGCGAAGGGGCGGTAGTTCGCCGGGTCGATGTGCATCGCCCCCACGACCACGAAGAGCGCCAGCACCGCCAGCTTGATGACCACCATGATGTTGTTGGCGCGCGTGCTCTCCTTCACCCCGATCACGAGCAGCCAGGTGATCGCGGCGACGATCAGGAAGGCCGGCAGGTTGACGAGCACCGGGATGCCGAGCAGTCGCGGCGCCGTCTCGATGAGCCCGGCGATCGACGGGTCGGTGCTCTTGGCGGCCTGGAAGTAGCCGTGCACGAGCCAGCGCGGCATGTCGATGCCGAAGCCCGAGAGCAGCGAGTCGAAGTAGTGCCCCCACGCGATCGCCACCGCCACGTTGCCGACCGCGTACTCCAGGATCAGGTCCCAGCCGATGATCCAGGCGATGATCTCGCCGAGCGTGGCGTAGCTGTACGCATACGCGCTGCCCGCCTGCGGGATCATGCTCGCCAACTCCGCATAGCAGAGCGCGGCGAGGCCGCAGACGACGCCGAGCAGGAGGAACGAGATCACCAGCGCGGGGCCGGCGCCGTAGCGGACCACGGTGCCGTCGGCGAGCGTCTCGCCGGCGGCGGCGGTGCCGAGCGAGGCGAAGATCCCGGCGCCGATCACGGCGCCGATGGCGAGCATCACGAGGTCGCCGGCGCCGAGCACGCGGCGCATCCCCGACTGCTCGTCGGCGACCGCGATCGGCTTGCGTGCGAACAGGGACATGCGGGTCTGGCGTCCCCCCGTGCACGACGCCGCGGCCCGAGGTGCGGGGCCGCGGCGTCGCGACGCGTCAGATGAAGAGCGGCGCCATCACGAGCGTGATGGTCGACAGGAGCTTGATGAGCACGTGGAGCGACGGGCCGGCGGTGTCCTTGAACGGGTCGCCGACCGTGTCGCCCACCACCGCGGCCTTGTGCGGGTCGCTCTTCTTCCCCCCGTGCACGCCGGTCTCGATGTACTTCTTTGCGTTGTCCCACGCGCCGCCGGCGTTGTTCAGGAAGCCGGCCATGAGGATCCCGGTGATCGTGGCGACCATCAGGAAGCCCGCCACCGCCTCGGCGCCGAGCCGCTCGCCCTCGGCCCCGATCGCCTTGAAGACGACGCCGACGATGATCGGGAAGCCGACGACGAGCGCGCCCGGGAGCACCATCGCGCGCAGCGC
>JALOPO010000014.1 GCA_025453855.1 Gemmatimonadaceae bacterium | reverse complement strand
GGCTGCACGAACGCCTCGATCGACGTCGCCTGCTCGGCCAGCGTGCGCGGGTCGACGTCGTCGCGCATCCGGTAGAACATCCCCTGGCCGGTGCCGAGGTCCATCGTCAGGTAGCCGCTGCGCTGGAAGATGCGGAGCTTGCGCTGCCGGTCGCGCGACACGCGGCTGGCGGTGATCGTCGCCACCGCCCCCGACGCAAAGGTGAGTCGTGCGTTGGCGATGTCGGGCGTCTCGGTGATCACCGGCACGCCCACGGCGCTGATCTCGGTCACCGGGCTCCCCACCAGCGAGGCCACGAGGTCGATGTCGTGGATCATCAGGTCGAGCACCACCGCCACGTCGGCGCCGCGCGGCGTGTACGGCGCCAGCCGGTCGCTCTGCACGAAGAGCGGCCGGTCGATGTGCGGGAGCGCCGCACGCACCGCGCGATTGAAGCGCTCGACGTGTCCCACCTGCAGCACGACGCCGGCGCGCGCCGCCGCCTCGACGAGCGCATCCGCCTCGGCGAGCGTGGCGGCGATCGGCTTCTCGATGAAGAGGTGGCGCCCGGCGGCGAGCACCTGCATCCCCACCGCGTGGTGGAGCGTCGTCGGGACGACGCACGTCACGGCGTCGGCGGCCGCGAGGAGCGACTCGAGCGTGGGATGCGCGGTGACGCCCAGCTCCGCCGCCACCTGCGCGGCGCGCGCCTCGCTGGCCTCGTGGAAGCCGGCGAAACGGATCCCGGCGAGGTCGCGCAGGATCCGCACGTGATGGTGGCCGAGCGCACCCGCGCCCACCACGCCGATGCGCGGTGGCGCGCTCAGAAGCCGATCCCCCGGTCGCTCTGCTCGATGAAGTCGAGGAAGTGCGTGACCTCGGCCAGCGGGGCGAGCTCCTTGCGCGCCCGCTCGAGTCCCTGCGACACATTGAGCTCCGAGCGGAACATCATCCGGTAGGCGCGCTTGAGCTCGCGCACCACGCCCTCGTCGAAGCCGCTGCGCTGCAGCCCCACCGAATTCAGCCCGTACAGCTTCACTGGGTTGCCCACGGCCTTGATGTAGGGCGGCACGTCCTGCGCCACGCGCGAGCACCCGCCCACGAAGGCGTGCCGCCCGACGCGCGCGAACTGGTGCACCGCCACGAGCCCCGAGATGATCGCCCGGTCCTCGACCGTCACGTGGCCGGCGAGCTGCGTCCCGTTGCCGATGATCACGCCGTCGCCCACGCGGCAGTCGTGCGCCAGGTGCACGTACGTCATGATGAACGACCCGCGCCCCACCACCGTCTTCCACGAATGGCTCGTGGCGCGGTTGATCGTCGCGTACTCGCGGATCACCGTCCCCTCGCCGATCTCGACGAAGGTCTCCTCGCCCTTGAACTTGAGGTCCTGCGGATCGCCACCCAGGATCGTGCCGGTCCCCACCTTCACGTTGGCGGCGAGCGTCACGTTGCACTCCAGCACCGCACCGGCCGCGATGGTCGCGCCGTCACCCACGGTGCACCGCTCGCCCACGCGCGCATAGGCGCCGATGGTCACGCGCTCGCCGAGCTGCGCGCCCGGCGACACGATCGCCGTCGGATGGATCGTCGTGCCGGCGACGGTGCTCACTTGGGCCTCACCATCGCGGCCATGTCGGCTTCGCAGACGACCTCGCCGTCGACGAACGCCTTGCCGTGCATCTTGCAGACCGCGCCGCGGATCTGCGTCACCGTGAGCTCGAAGCGGAGCTGGTCGCCGGGCTTCACCGGCTTCCGGAACTTCACGTTGTCGAGGCTCATGAAGTAGACGACGTTCGCCGCCGGATCGTCGAGGCTCCCGAGCAGGAGCATCCCGCCCACCTGCGCCATCGCCTCCACGATCAGCACGCCCGGCATGATCGGGTGCCCGGGGAAGTGTCCCTGGAAGAACGGCTCGTTGATGGTGACGTTCTTGATCCCCACCACCCGCGTCCGCTCCTCCATCTCGACGATGCGATCGACGAGCAGGAACGGATAGCGGTGCGGCAGGATCCGCATGATCTCCTCGATGCCCAGCACCGTGCTTTCCTCCTTGGCCGTTCGGAGCAGTTCGCGGACGAAGAGCACCGTCCCGCGATGGCTGGGGCGGTGCGCCCGCACGCGGGCGCGCAGCGGCGCGCCGGCGAGCACCAGGTCGCCCACGCAATCCAGCGCCTTGTGCCGGACGAACTCGTCCGGGTACCGCAGCGTCGTCCCCACGACGCCCGCCTCGTCGAGCACGACCGCGTTGTCGGTCGTGCCGCCGAGCGCGAGCCCGGCGGCGCGCATCGCCGCCACGTCGCGCGCGAAGCCGAACGTGCGCGCGGGCGCCAGCTCGCGCGTGAAGCTCTCCGGCGTGACCGCCAGCACGATCCGCTGCGTGCCGATGAGCGGATGCGGGAAGTCGATCGTCACGTCGAGTTCGAGCGCGTCCGCCGGCTCCGCCTCGTAGCGCGACTCGCCATCACTGAACGCGACGCGCTCCGTGAGCACCAGCGGCCGCACCGCGCCGCCATGCTCCTGCAGGCCCGCGCTGCGCAGGGCGTCCACGAAGGCCACCGCGCTCCCGTCGCACACCGGCGGCTCCGGCGCATCGAGCACGATGCGCAGGTCGTCGAGGCGGAGCGCACCGACCGCCGCCAGCACGTGCTCCACGGTGTGGAACGCGCCATCGCCCTCGCCCAGCTGCGTGCGCAGCATCGCCGGCGTCGCCACGCGCGCGTGGGCCGGGATCGGTGCGGCGTCGGCGCGGTCGCTGCGGCGGAAGGTGATCCCCTCGCCCGCCGGCGCGGGGTCGAAGCGGAGCGTCACCGGTTGCCCCAGGTGCAACCCGATCCCGCTCACCGTCGCGCTGGTCGCGACCGTCCGGCGACGCGGTCGCGTCATGCGTCGCCCGCGGCGGTCTTGCCCAGCGTGCGCAGGAGCGCCGGGAGCTTCTGCAGCGCCGCCGATGCGCGCAGCGACTCGCGATGGGGACGCGCCGGGTAGCCGCTCCACGTCTCGCCCGCCGGTACGCTGCCGATCACCCCCGCCTGCGCCGCGATGCGCGCGCCGCTCCCGATCTCGATGTGGCCGGCGAGCCCCGCCTGCCCGGCGAGGATCACGCCGTCGCCGATTGTCGTCGAGCCGGCCACGCCGACCTGCGCCATCACCAGCGACAGCCGCCCGAGCTTCACGTTGTGGCCGAGCTGCACGAGGTTGTCGAGCTTCGCCCCGGCGCCGATCACCGTGTCGTCGATGCTCCCGCGATCGATCGTGCAGCCGGCGCCGATCTCCACGTCGTCCTCGATCACGCACCGCCCCACGTGCGGGATCTTCACGTGCACGCCCTGGCGCTGCACGTAGCCGAAGCCGTCGCTCCCGAGCACCGTGTTGGCGTGCACCGTGACGCGGCGACCGAGGTGCGTGCCGGGATAGCAGCGCACGCCGGGCCAGAGCACGCAATCGTCGTCGAGCTCCACGCCCGCGCCGATCCAGTTCTGCCCGTGCAGCACCGCGCGGGCCCCCACGCGCGCCCCCTCGCCCACGACCACGTACGGGCCCACGTGCACGTCGTCGCCCAGCACCACGCCGCGCCCGAGCACCGCGGTGGGGTGCACCCCCGGCGACATGCGCGCCGGACGGTGGAGCAGCGGGAGCACCTGCAGCATCGCGTCGTGCGGCGCCGGCACGACGATGCGCGCCGCCACGTGCGCGACGTGCGCGGCGAGCGCCTCCGGCACGAGCACCACCCCCGCCTGCGTCGCCGCCGCCGACTCGGCGTAGCGCGCCGACGTGAGGAAGCTGATCGCGTCCGGTGTCGCACGCGCGAGGGGGGCGACACGCGCGATCACGCGCGTGCCGTCCCCCTCGAGTCGCCCACGCACCGCCTGCGCGACACGGGTCGCGGTGAGCGCCTCGTCGAGCCCCGCCCCGCGTCCCGTGTCGCCGTGCATGGCCTTACGGACGCCCGCCGGGCCGGGTGGCCCCGGTGGGCGCCGAGGCCGGACCGGTCCGCGACGGCGTCGGCACCACGCTCCCGGGCGCCGGCTGCGTCTGCGCCTGCACCGGCGGGAGCTTCGGCGGGCCGAGCGTCTTGAGGCGCGCCATCACCGCCTCGGTGAGGTCGAGCGCCTTGTCGGCCGAGACGATCAGCGGCACCTGCGCCCCCGCGTCGAGGATCAGCGAGTAGCCCTGCTCGGCGCGCATGTCCTGGATCACCTTGTTGATCTGGTCCATGATCGGCTGCATGAGCTCCTGCTGCCGCTGCTGCGCCTGCTGCTCCATCTGCTGCGTGCGCTGCTGGAACTCGCCCTGCACCTGCCGGATCGCGTTCTCGCGCGTCTGGCGCTGCGTCGGCGTGAGCGACTGCGCCGCCTTCTCGTAGTTGCCGATGAGCGCCTGCAGCGAGTCGCTCATGCGCTGGATCGACGACCGGAAGCCGGTCATCTCCTTCTCGAACTGCGCCTCGGCCTCGGTGCGCCCCGGCGCCCCCTCGAGGAGCTGGCGCGAGTTCACGTAGCCGAGCTTGAGCGGACCGGCGGGCGCGGCCGCCGCGGGAGCCGCCGGAGCGGCCTGCTGCGCGGCCACGACGTGCGTCGCGCCAGCGCCAAGGATCATGGCCGCAAGGGCCCGGGTCATCACGTGCATCAACGCTCCTGAAGTGACGATCGGTACGACGGACGAACGGACTGCGACGAACGAACACGACGGCGCGGGCACGAGCCCGCACGCATCAGAACATCTGGCCGAGACGGAAGTGCAGTTGCCACGCCGGCGCCGGACGACCGAACACGTCGCGCCGGTCCATGCCGTAGGCCCAGTCGAGCCCCAGCGGCCCGAGCGGCGTCACGGTCGACAGCCCGATCCCCGTGCCGCGGAAGAGGCGGCTCGGGTCGAACTGCGCCACACGCCGGTACACGTTGCCGGCATCGAAGAAGGCGTTCAGGTAGAACATCGAGTTGAAGCGCACGCCCACCTCCGCGGTGCTCGCGAAGAAGGCGCTGCCGAACGCGTCCTGGTTGGTGGTGAAGCCCGACCCGCCGGGCACGTAGCCGTTGGGCGTGATCGAGAATTCCTGGTAGCCGCGCAGCGACTCGCCGAACATCACGCCGCCCATCGCGAACTGCTGCGTGGTGAAGAAGGCACCCGGCGCACCGAGCACCGCCCCGCCGCGCAGCGTCAGCCCGGCCACCAGCTTGATCGGCTGCGATCCCGGGCGGCCACCGCCGAACTGCGCCAGCGTCGCGTAGTTGCGCACGTCGCCGGTGATGCGCTGGAAGGTCGTGTTCCCGCCCAGCACTCCGCCGCTGAACTGCATGTTCAGCGTGCGCTGCGAGCCGCCGCTCGCGAACGGCATGTCGATGCGCGTGTCGTGCCCGAGCGTCAGGCCGAGCGTGCTGCGCACGTTGCGCGTCGGGAACGAGTCGCGGATCGACCCCAGCAACCCGCCCGCCCCGAAGCGGATCGCCTCCAGTCCGTACGACGCGAAGACGCGCGTGAACGGGTTGCGCGGGAGGGGGAGGCCGAACTGGAAGTTGGCGCCGGTGGTGATCGGCTGCCCGAAGTTCCCCACCACGAAGCGGTTCTGCGTGTGGTAGAGGCTCACCGTCCCCGACACCTGCGAGAGGCGGATCTGCGGGTCGGTGTACGACAGCTGGTAGTTCTGGATGAAGCGCCCGTAGTTGGCGTTCACCTGCGCGCTCTTGCAGCGGCCGAACAGGTTCGGCTGCTGCAGGCCGATGAAGCCGCCGACGCCGAGGCCCTGCCCGGCCGACGCACCGAAGTTGATGTTGCCGGTCTGCTTCTCCTTCACGCGGAAGATGATGTCCACGTCGCCGGAGGAGTCGGGCCGCGTGTCGGGCGGCGCCACCGGCGTCTCGAAGAAGCCCAGGTTCCCGATGTTCTGGTACGAGCGGATGAGCCGCTCCTGGTTGAACACGTCGCCGGGGACCACCAGCAGGGCGTTGCGGATGCAGCTCTCCACGGTGTGGTCGTTGCCGACCACCTCGACGCGGTTCACGATCGCCGGCTGCCCTTCCTCGATCTCCCAGCGGAGGTTCGCGACGTGCTTGCCGGCGCTCGTGTCGCGCTCCACCACCGGTCGCACGCGCGCGTAGATGTACCCCTCGTTGCTGTACGAGGTCTGCACCTTCTGCGTGGCATCGTCCCAGCGGCTCTGGTCGAACGTCCCCTCGGGCGCGCGCGGCCCCGTGAGGCCCACGAGCCGGCGCGCGCGCTCGGTGAGCGGCACCGCCTGCTTCTGGAACGGGAAGAGCTGCTGGATCTGGTCGCTCGAGAAGCGCCGGTTGCCGATCGCCTCGAACGAGCCGATCGCATAGCGCGGCCCCTCCCTGATCGTGAGGTCGATCAGCGCCTTGCCACGCGCACGATCGACGATCAGCGTGTCGCGCTCGATCACCGCGTCGATGTAGCCCAGGCGCGAGAGGAGACCGGGGATGCGCTCGGAGAGATCGCCCTGGTAGTCGTCCTCGTCGAACTCGCCCTTGCGGAACCAGAGGAACCCCTCGGGCTTCGTCTTCATCGCCGACACGACGTCGGCCGGCGCGACCGCCTTGAGGCCGTTGATGCGCACCCCGCTCACCGCCAGGCGTCGCCCCTCGTCGACCTTGAACGTGAGCACCGCCTTGTCGCCCACGTACGTCGTCTCCGGCTGCACCTTCGCCAGGAAGTAGCCCGCCGCCTCGTAGATGCTGTCGATGCGCTGCGTCACGCGCGCCACCTGGGCGGCGTCCACGGGACGCCCGAGCAGGAGGTCGATCTTGTCCTTCACCGTGCCGGCCGAGATCCGGTCGGTGCCGGTGACCGCGATGTCGCCCAGGATCGGGCGCTCGGTGACCGAGAGGACGATCGTCGCCAGCGGCGGCGTGCCGTCGTGCACGCGGCACCCGACCTTCACGTCCGAGAACTGCCCGGTGCCGTAGAGGGCGCGGATCGCGCGCTGGATCGCCTTGAAGTTGAGCGCCGTCCCGGTCACGAGCTCCGCGTCGGCGAGCACCTGGTCGCTCGACAGCCGCTTCGTCCCCTCGACCACGATGGAGTCGGGGAGCGCACACGGCCCGGTGGCATCGCGCTGCGCGCGGACGACACCTGGCCAGGCCAGCAGGATGGCCGCCCCGAGGGCGGTCGGCAGACGGGACAGGAACGGCATAAGCCTGAAGAAAGTAACGAGGAAGCCGGGCGGTGCTACCCGCGCACCGCCCGGCCGTTCACCCCGTTACGACCCGCACCGCCGCTGCGCGGTTGCCCGGCGCCGCGTCGCCCTCAGGGCGCCGGCGTCTCCGCCTTCGCGGCCGTCCGGAACGAGAGACGGGAGCCGTCCTCGACCACGTCGACCTCGATCTCGTCGCCCTTCTGGAACTCGCCGAGCAGGATCTTCTCCGAGAGCGGATCCTCGATCCAGCGCTGGATCGCCCGCTTGAGCGGCCGTGCGCCGTACTGCTCGTCGTAGCCGTGCTTCGTCAGGAAGGCCGTCGCCGGCTCCGTCAGGCGCAGCGTGAGCTCCTCGTCCGAGAGCCGCTTCTGCACCTCGCGGAGCATCACCCCGACGATCTGGGCGATGTGCGCCGGCGAGAGCGGATGGAAGACGATCACGTCGTCGAGCCGGTTCAGGAACTCGGGGTTGAAGGCGTGCTGCAGCTCCTCCTTCACCTTGGCCTGGATCCGGTCGAAGCTCGCCGTCGTGTCGGCCGAGCCGAAGCCCAGCGACTTCCCCTTCATGATGTCCTTCGCGCCCACGTTCGACGTCATGATGACGACCGTGTTCTTGAAGTCGATCACGCGCCCGTAGTTGTCCGTCAGGTGGCCCTCGTCGAGCACCTGCAGGAGGATGTTGAAGACGTCCGGGTGCGCCTTCTCGATCTCGTCGAGCAGGATCACGCTGTACGGCTTCCGCCGCACCGCCTTCGTCAACGTCCCCGAATCCTCGTAGCCCACGTAGCCCGGCGGCGCGCCGATGAGCCGCGACACGGAGAACTTCTCCATGTACTCGCTCATGTCCACGCGCACGAGCGCGCTCGCGTCGGCGAAGAGGAACTTCGCCAGCTGCCGGGCCACCTCGGTCTTCCCCACGCCGGTCGGGCCGCAGAAGATGAACGAGCCGATCGGACGGTTCGGGTCCTTGAGCCCCGCGCGGCTGCGGCGGATCGACCGCGCGAGCGCCTTGATCGCCTCGTCCTGGCCGATCACGCTCCCGTGCAGCTCGTCCTCCATGCGCAGCAGCCGGCTCGTCTCGGCCTCCTGAAGCCGCGTCACCGGGATCCCGGTCCACCGGCTCACGATGAACGAGATCTCCTCCTCGCCGAGCGACGGCCGGAACGACTGGCGCCGCTGCTCCCACTCCTCCTGCCGCTGCCGGATCTCCGCCTGCAGCTCCCGCTCGCGATCGCGCAGCGACGCCGCCTTCTCGAAGTTCTGGTCGCGGACCGCCGTCTCCTTGTCGAGGTTCACCTGCTCCAGCTGCCCCCGCAGGTCGGCCACGTCGGCCGGCGGCACCTGCGCGGCCAGCCGCGCCCGCGCCCCCGCCTCGTCGATCACGTCGATCGCCTTGTCGGGAAGGAAGCGGTCGGTGATGTAGCGCTCCGACAGCTTGGCCGCGGTGAGCAGCGTCGTGTCGGGGATCGTCACGCGGTGGTGATCCTCGTACTTCTTGCGCAGCCCCTTCAGGATCTCGACCGTCTCGTCGATCGAGGGCGGGTCGACGATCACCGTCTGGAAGCGGCGCTCGAGCGCCCCGTCCTTCTCGATGTACTTGCGGTACTCGTTCAGCGTCGAGGCGCCGACGCACTGCAGTTCGCCGCGCGCGAGCGCCGGCTTGAGCATGTTGCTGGCGTCGATCGCCCCCTCGGCCGCCCCCGCGCCGACGAGCGTGTGCAGCTCGTCGATGAAGAGGACGACGTTCTTGTTCTGCGCGATCTCGTTCATGACCGCCTTCAGGCGCTCCTCGAACTGGCCGCGATACTTCGTCCCCGCGATCACCGCCGCCATGTCGAGCGACAGGACGCGGTGGTCACGCAGGTTGTCGGGGCAGTTGCCGGCGGCGATGAGCTGCGCGAGCCCCTCGACGATCGCCGTCTTGCCCACCCCGGGCTCGCCGATGAGCACCGGGTTGTTCTTCTTGCGGCGCGAGAGCACCTCCATCACGCGCTCGATCTCCTTCGCGCGCCCGATCGTCGGGTCGAGCGTCCCCTCGGCGGCGAGCGCCGTGAGGTCGCGGCAGAAGTGATCGAGCGCCGGCGTCTTGCTCTTCTTCTCCGCCTTCGCGCTCCCCCCCTGCGCCGCGCCGCCCCCCGCATTGCCGCTCGTCCCGCCGGCCTGCGCCGTCGGCGCCCCGCCCTGCGGCATCTCGGTGCCCAGCAGGCGCAGCGTCTCCGCCCGCGCCGCGTCGAGGTTCACGCCACTGTCGGTGAGCACCTGCGCCGCGATCCCGCGCTCCTCGCGCAGGAGGCCGAGCAGCAGGTGCTCCGTCCCGACGTAGCTGTGATTGAGCTCGCGCGCCTCGCTCATCGCGAGTTCGAGCACCTTCTTCGCCCGCGACGTGTACGGCAGGTCGGGGCCGGTGGCCTGCGCCGCCTTCCCCTTCTTCACCGTCTCCTCGATCTTCTGCTGGATCTCCTCGAGATCGACGTTGAGGCTCTGCAGCACCGCGGCCGCGACCCCCTCGCCCTCGCGGATGAGGCCCAGCAGGATGTGTTCGGTCCCGACGTACTCGTGATGCAGACGCGCCGCTTCCTCGCGCGCCATCGCAAGCACCTTCCGGACCCGCTCGGTGAAGTTGTAGCCGTTCATCCGTCCCTCGTTCCGGCGACTGGCCGCCGGTCAGCCGTGCGTCCCTGCCTCGGTGGCCAGCATCTCCCGCACATACCGGGCGCGCGCCACGCTCGCATCACCATCCGTCAACGCGGCACGACCATCGAACTGTGCCACGTGCGCCGCCTGGCAATGAATAAGGAGCTTGTTGAGGGTGTATACCGTCGGGGATCTCATCAGTTTCAGGCTCACCGCCAGCCTGACCCCGCTGAGGAAGTTCATCGCCTCGTCGAACGTCAGGCTCCGGGCATACCGCAGGGTCCCGTAGGCCCGCCACAGCTTGTCCTCGATAATATACCCGGCGTCCCGGAGCAGGATACGACGCGCCTCCTCCTCCCGCTCCACCACGTGCCGCACCACCCGCGTCAGGTGCTCGAGCAGCTCCTCCTCGCTCCGCCCCAGCGTCGTCTGGTTGGAGATCTGGAAGAAGTTGCCCACCACCTCGCTCCCCTCGCCGTACAACCCGCGGTAGGTGAGCCCCATCTGCTGGAGCCCCGCGAGCACCTTCGCGATCTCCTTCGTCAGCACCAGCCCCGGCAGGTGGATGAGCACGCTCGCGCGCATCCCCGTCCCGGTGTTCGTCGGGCACGCCGTCAGGAAGCCGAACTCGTCGTGCCACGCGAACGGCACCTGCGCGCCGATCTCCGCGTCCAGCTGCGCCGCCAGCGCATACGCGCCCGCCGCGTCGAATCCCGAGCGCATCGCCTGCAGCCGCAGGTGATCCTCCTCGTTCACCATCACGCTCGCGGTGTCGGCCAGGACCAGCGCCGCCCCGCTGCGCACGGGGAGCGCCCCCTCGAGCCCCGCCAGCTCCTTGCTGATCAGGTGACGCTCGTGGAGGAGCTGCCGGTCCGGCACCCCCAGCTCATCGACGCGCACGAGCACGCCGCGTGACAGCGACGGGATCCGCGGCATCGCATCGCGGAGCTGGCCGAGCACCCGCAGCCGCTCCCCGTCCCGCGCCCGCCCCGTGAAGGCATAGCCCTCCACGTTCCGGGCCAGCCGCACGCGCGTCGAGAGCACCACGTCCGACGCCTCGCCCGACGCGTCCAGCCACCCCGTGCCGCCATCCGGCAGCAACGACAGATCCATCAGCCCCCCACCTCCCGCAGCGCGTCCCGCAGCTGCGCCGCCTGTTCGAACTGCTCCAGCTCCACCGCCCGCCGCAGCCGCTCGCGCAGCTCGAGCACCGTGCTCACCCGCTGCATCGCCTCCGGTGCCGGCGGCTCGTAGCGCCGCCCCCCATGCCGCGTGCTCCCGTGCACGCGCCGCAGGAGGTCGCGGAGGCTCGCCTCGAACGTGCCGTAACACCGGGCGCACCCCAGCCGCCCGGTGGCCCGGAAGTCCTTGTAGGTGCTCTGGCAGAAGCTGCACCGCACCTGGTCGGCCTGGCTGGCGACGAGCTGCTGCTGCACCGACTGGAGGAGCCCGGCCAGCGGCGTCTTGGGCGCCGCCACCGTCGTCTCCACCCCCTTCTCGGCCGCACACCGCTCGCACAGGTGCACCTGCGCCACCGTGCCGTCCACGATCTGCGTGAGATGCACGACCGCGTCGCGCTCCCGGCAGGAATCACAGACCATCAGCCCACCTCCTCCGCCATCGCGCTCGACGCCACCAGGCGCCCCAGCTCCAAGAGAAGCACCCGGTCGGCCCGCGCCGCCAGTCCCCGGTTGTGCGTGACCACCACCACCCCGACGCCGTGGGTCTGCGCCAGTGATGCCAGCAGGTCGTGCAGTCGCAGCGCATTGCCGCGGTCCAGGTTCCCCGAGGGCTCGTCGGCGAGCACCAGCGCCGGCTCGGCCGCCAGCGCGCGGGCCACCGCCACCCGCTGCTGCTCGCCCCCCGACAGCTGCGCCGGCCGGTGCTGCACGCGTGCGCCGAGCCCCACCGCGTCCAGCAGCGCCCGCGCCCGGTCGCGGGCGACCGGCGCCGGCTGCCCCCCGATCCGCAGCGGGAACATCACGTTCTCGAGCGCCGAGAAGTCGCGCAGCAGGTGGTGGAACTGGAACACGAAGCCCACCGACCGGTTCCGCACGGCGGCGATCGCCTCGTCGCTCCCGCGGGTCACGTCGGCCCCCGCGATCCGCACCCGCCCCGCCGTCGGCCGATCGAGGCCGCCCAGGATCTGCAGCAGCGTGCTCTTGCCGGCGCCGCTCTCCCCGATGATCGCCACCATCTCGCCGCGCTCGACGGTGACCGTCACGCCGTCGAGGATGCGCAGCGTCGCCCCATCGCCGCTCGCGTACTCCCGGACGACGTCCTCCGCCTCGAGTACCGCCGAGCCGGTCGTCATGGTCGCCTCACTCATGGCGGATCGCGTCGACGGGGAGGAGCCGCGCCGCCTGGCGCGCCGGCCAGAAGGTGGCGAGCATCGCGATCCCCAGGCTCGCCACGGTGATCACCACCACGTCGCTCGCGCTGATCGCCACCGGCAGGTGATCAATGAAGTAGACGGTCGGATCGAGCTTCACGAGCTCGAAACGCCGCAGCGCCCACGCCGCCACCGTGCCGATCGCCACGCCGAGCCCCGTCCCCACCGCGCCGATCACCGCGCCCTGCACGAGGAAGACGCGCCGCACGCTGGTCGCGCTCAACCCCATCGCGCGCAGGATGCCGATCTCGCGCGTCTTGTCGGTGACGACCATCGTGAGCGTGCTCACGATGTTGAACGCGGCCACGAGCACGATCAGCAGCAGGATCACCGCCATCGCCAGCTTCTCGAGCTGCAGCGCCTGGAAGAGCGACCGGTTCTGCTCCTGCCAGTCCATCGTGCGGTACGGGAAGCCGAGCAGCGTCGCGAGGCGCGCCGCCGTCTCCGGTGCGCGCGCGCGATCCGGGACCTTCACGTCGATCCCGGTGATGCGCGGCCCGAGCCCGGCCAGGTCCTGTGCGCTGGCCAGCGTCATGTAGGCGTAGCCGCTGTCGTACTCGTACATCCCCGTCTCGAAGACACCGGTCACGGTGTAGCGGCGGATCACCGGCACGAAGCCGCCCAGCGCGCCGGAGAGCTGCAGCCGCCCCGGCACCGTCGCCAGCACCACGTGCTCGCCGGGCCACACGTTCAGTCGCTCGGCCAGCTTCTGCCCGATCACGATCGCCGGGTTGGTGTCGGTCGAGACCAGCGAGAAGTCGCCGCTCCGCACGTAGCGCCGGATGTCGGTGACCTCGACCCCGCCCTTCGCCACCGGCTGGATGCGGCCGTCACGCCGGGCTGCGCCTGCACCTTCTGCAGCACCGGCTCCCAGTCGGTCATCACCAGGTCCTCGCCGAGCGTGAGCACGCGCAGGTCGGGGCTCCCGATGAGGATCTTGTCGCGCAGGTCCTGCTGCAGCCCGTTCATCACGCCCAGCACCAGGATCAACGCGCTCACGCCCACCACCACGCCCCCCATCGCGATCACGCTGATGAGCGAGAGCAGCCGTGGCCCCTTGCGACTCCGCAGGTACCGCCAGGCGATCGACGCCTCGAGGCGCATCACTCCGGCCGCATCGCGGGAAAGAGGATCACGTCGCGGATGTGCGACGTCCCCGTGAGGTACATGAGCAGCCGGTCGACGCCGATCCCCACGCCGCCCGTGGGCGGCATCCCGTATTCCAGCGCGCGCAGGTAGTCCTCGTCCACGCCACTCGCCTCCAGGTCGCCGGCAGCGCGCAGCGCCGCCTGCTTGTCGAAGCGCTGTCGCTGGTCGATCGGGTCGTTGAGCTCCGAGAAGGCGTTCGCCAGCTCGCGCCCCTCGGCGAACAGCTCGAACCGCTCGGTGAGCGACGGGTCGCCGCGCTTGGGCTTGGCGAGCGGCGACAGCTCCACCGGGTAGTCGAGCACGAAGGTCGGCGTCGTGATCGTCCGCTCCACGTGCGCCTGGAACAGCTCGTCCATCACCTTCGGTCGCGACAGCGCCTCGGGGCGCTCCACCCCGACCGCGCGCGCCGCGCCATGCAGCTCGGCGTCCGACAGCTCGCGCGGATCGCGGCCGAGCGCCGCCGCCAGCGACGGGATCCACTCGATGCGCCGGAACGGCGCCGCGAACACCGGCACGCGCGACGCGTCGATTCCCGGCGTCGCACGCACCGCGTCGGCGGCCACCGTCAGGAGCCGCTCGACGCGCGCCATCATCACCGTGTAGTCCGCGAATGCCTCGTAGAACTCGAGCATCGTGAACTCCGGATTGTGCGTGCGGTCGATCCCCTCGTTGCGGAAGTCGTGGCCGATCTCGTAGACGCGCTCGAAGCCGCCGACGATCAGCCGCTTGAGGTAGAGCTCATCGGCGATGCGGAGGTACAGCGTGGTGTCGAGCGCGTTGTGGTACGTCTCGAACGGGCGCGCCGCCGCGCCGCCGTAGAGCGGCTGCAGCACCGGCGTCTCCACCTCCAGGTAGCCCAGCCCGTCGAGGAAGCTGCGGATCGCGCTCGTCATCCGCGCCCGCGCCACGAACGTCGTGCGCACCTCGGGATGCACCGCGAGGTCGGCGTAGCGCTGCCGGTAGCGCTGCTCCGGATCGCTGAACCCCGAATAGCGCACCACCTGCCCGTCGACCACCTGCTCCTTCCCGAACGGGAGCGGGCGCAGCGCCTTCGCGAGCAGCTCGAGCGAGGCGCACTGCACCGTCGGTTCGCCGGTGCGCGTGCGCATCATCGAGCCGGCCACGCCCACGATGTCGCCGACGTGCAGCTCGCCGAGCAGCGCCCACGTCGCCTCGGG
>JALOPO010000310.1 GCA_025453855.1 Gemmatimonadaceae bacterium | reverse complement strand
GGCGGCGACGAGCGTGCCGACCTTCGTGCGCGCGACGGCGGTGCCGATGGCGCTGGCGTTCGTGGCGCTGCGCGATGCGCTCGGCGTGGCGGGGGCGGCGGCGCTGGTGGCGTCGGTGGTGCTGGGGCTCGCGGCGCTGGCGCTGTGGCGACAGGACGAGACGTACGGGCGGGAACTGGCGTTCACGGAGGGGTGACGCCGCGCGCGTCGCACGTGTCACCGGCAACGACGCGTCGCATTAAGGTTTTCCAATGATCGCGGACAACGTGCGCATGTGATCAGGCACCCCTTGTCGCGCTCGCTGCGACGGATTCGTTTGTCCGTCATGTCGCGCTCGCCAGCTTCGTCGTTCCGCGTGCGGGTCGTCCGCACAGTGCTCGCCCTCGCCACCCTCGTCGGTCTCGGCGCCTGTGGCGACGACACCACCGCCGCCGAGTCGGCGCGTTCGGCGTCGTATGTGCTCCTCTTCGACGGTCGCGGCGCGCCGGTCACCGGCGATGCACGGGTGATCGCGGCGACATCGTACTGGAGCACCACGCGCACCGCATGGGTGCCGATCGCGGAGCGCGAGGTGCGGGCCCCGGCACGGCTGGACGAGCGCGTCACGGTCCCGGTCGATCTCGGCGCCTGTCTCTCGGAGCCGGCGCCGCCGCCGCAGTTCGGTGTGCCTCCGTCAGCGGTGCGTCGGTGCAGCGTCCGCCTCGCCCTGCGCTTCGTCGTGGGTGGGCGCGTCGTCGATCAGCTGGTGTACGACGACGCGCTCACCCCGCGCGGCGCCAACGCGGTGGTTCCGCTCGTGCGGTTCTCTCGCGCGCTGACGGTGCGCCTGCTCCAGCGCGATACGAGCCTGGTGTGGCGGCCCGTGCTGTCGGAGGGCGTGGCGCTGCTCCGCAACGGCGTCACCGAGCTACGTGCCGTGGTCCTCGATTCGGCCAGCGGCGACACGCTGACGCGCGCGGTGGAGTGGTCGAGCACGGCGCCGCGCGTCGACTTCACCGCCTTCACGCAGACCGACGTGCGCGTGCAGGTCGGGAGCCTGCTCGGCACCTTCCGCGTGCGCGCCGAGATCGCGAGCGGCGTCGCCGACGTGCCGTTCACGGTGCGCCCCCGGACGGTCGTCGCGTCGCTCGATGTGCAGGCACCGGGGGGCGGGACGATCGTCGCCTCCACGGGCGAGCGGTGCACCGTACCCTTGCGCGCGGCGTCGCCGACGCGGTGCACGCTGCGCTATCCGGAGAACGCGCCCCCGGTGCTCACCGCGGTGCCCGACTCGGCGAGCGAGTTCGACACCTTCACCGGAAGCTGCACGCTCACCGCGCCGACCACCTGCACGCTCGGCACCGACCTCTTCTCGACCGCGGTCGTGGCGCGCTTCACGCCCAGGCTCGCGAACGCGAGCGTCGAGGTGACGAGCGCGGGGCGGGGGGCCGGTCGCATCGTGGCGTCGAACGGGCAGCTGTGCGACTTCCCGCTCGGCACCACGCGCAAGGACTGCGCCTTCACGCGCCCATGGAATGCGCCGCTCCGCCTCGAGGCGATCCCGGCCGCCGGCTCGCGGTGGGAAGGCTACGAGATCTGCATCACGCGCCCCGGGACGGCGTGCGACATCACGCCCGGCACCGAGCCCGCGATGCGCGGCCGGTTCAACCTCGATTCGAGCGAGGTGCGCTTCGCCTCGTTCACGGGCCTCTCCGCCGGCGATGGTCGCGTGACGACGACCGATGGGCGCATCGACTGCGTCTACGTGAACGGCGTGGCGAGCGGCGCCTGTCGCGCGATGTACCGGAGCCAGGACACCCTCACCTACTCGGCGGTGCCGGCGCAGGGCTCGATCTTCGGCGGCTGGCCGAGCAGCTGCGCGGGCGTGGCGCCGCCCACGCTGTTCAACAACTGCCCGACGATCGGGTCGACCGCGGGGCTCGGCTTCACGCGCATCCCAGGCTTCACGGCCGTGCGGGAGCTCACGGTGGTGCTCACCGGATCCGGCGGCGGCCGCGTGGGCGTGGAGCTCGGGGAGTGCGTGCGTTCGGCGGGCAGCCCGGAGGACCGTACCTGCCGCTTCACCCTGCCGCGCGGCAGGGTGCTCTTCCTCACGCCGCAGGCGTTCGCCGGCTCGGTCGTCGGGCCGATGACCGGGTGCACCGAGCTCACGCCGCAGCCGGTCTGTCGCGTGGTGATGGACGTCCCCCGCACCGTGACCTTCACCTTTACGCGCCCATGATCGACGACGTCCCGCACCCCGCCCGGCCGTCGTCCCGCACGCCGGGCGTCCACCGTGTGCCGCGCGTGCGGCGACTCGCCTGTGCCGTCGCGACGGCCGCAGCGCTCACCGCCTGCGACGACGACGGCGCGACCGGCGTGTCGGCGCGTACGCCCGTCGTGCTCGGCGTCGACGCGCTCCCGGTCCCGCCGTCCTTGCGTGACGCGCAGCTCGATGTCACCACGTCCTACTTCCACGCGGCACGCCAGCAGTGGGTGGAGAGCGCCCGTCGCAGACAGGCGATCCCGTCGGCCAACGTCTGGTGGCGCGAGAGCGTGGAGCCCTGCCTGCGTGACGGCGGTGCGCAGCGCGACAGCACCTTCGGGCGCATGCCGGCGTTCCGCTGCCGCCTCCGGCTCGACGTGCGCGTGGTGCGCGGCGCGACAACGGTCGACTGGCTGCGTTTCGAGGTGCCGTACTCGGTCGCGCCCGGCGATACGGTGTACGGGGGGAGCCTTGCGCTGTCGGCGTCGTCGCGACTCGACGTGAGCGCGAGCCCGCTCGGCCTCGGGGGCGTGACGCGGCTGGCGCCGAACGACACGCTGCGGGTCCGTGCGAACTCGCAGCACGTGCTGCGGGTGAGCCTGTTCGACGCCGACGCCGGCGGCTTCCTCGGGTTGCGCCCGGTCGTGTGGCGTGGACCGCAAGCCGGTGTCGTGCTCGGCAACGCGGAGTGGGACCAGTTGTTCGTCGCGCTCACGGTGGGCAGCGTATCGGGCACGTACCCGATCGACGTGGCGATGGGCGTGTTCTCGCAACGCATCTTCGTGCGCGTCGAGCCCTGACGACGCGCGTGGTCCGTCCGTGCCCCCCCGTGCGCGAGTCGTGCGGGGAGCGCGCCACGTGCGCGTCGAGGCCGACGAGGCTCCCTCGGGCGGACACTCTCCCGTACCGATCACGCATGATCCACTGCCGACCGCGCGTCGCTTGACGCGTCAGCCGGCGTGATCCACTCTTGCCCCGCGCGCGCCGCCGCCCTCCGCCGCGGCGTGGTTCCCGCGCGCCCAGTCCACCGCAGCTCCCCTCGCGTGCCCGCGACTCCCGCCCTCCCCGAGCGAACGTCCGCGCGCGCCCCACGCGTGCGGCGCGCGCCGATCATCCTCGCTGTCGTCCACGCGGCGATCGCCACGCTCGCGGCGTGCCGCTCCGGCGCGCCGGCGCCCGCGCCCACGTCGCCCGCGCCGCGCCCTGCCGCGGCCCCCGCCGCACGCCCCGCCGTCGCCGTCCCCCCCTTCACTGCCGCGCGCCTCGACACCCCCTACGACGCCCTCGCCTACGCGCTCGCCGACCTCCTCGCCACCGACCTCGCGCGCGTGCGCACGCTGCAGGTCGTCGAGCGCACGCGG
>JALOPO010000309.1 GCA_025453855.1 Gemmatimonadaceae bacterium | reverse complement strand
CCCGCCAGCCCGTCCTTGCCGGTTCGCGATGTCCCGTCGGCCGTCGTCCGCGTGCTCGTCCGGCACGCGGATGCGATCGCCACGTCGATCACTCTCTCCATGTGCTCGGCGCGATGAGATCCGATGGCAGGCACGACAGAGATGAGGCGTGCTGTCGTCACGCACCGCGTGCGCCCGCCGCAAGCACATCCGCCCAGCCGCGCACGTGCCGTCGCGCGTCAGCACGCCACCTCGCGGCGCGAACGCTCGGCGACGCGGTGCAGCACGCGCGACGACATACACACACCCCATCACGGAGCCGCACGCTGCACCGATGCAGGACGGCGCACCGCGCCCGATCCGCGCGCGCCGACGCGCGACGCGGTGCGCACGATCGCCGCCCGTCGCACTCACGCGAGCAACGGGAGAGGGGCAACGTGGGCGAGAGGGTGCTCATCACCGGCGGTGCCGGCTTCATCGGGCGGCACGTCGCACGCGCGCTGGTCGCGCAGGGCCACGCGGTGCGCGTGCTCGACAGCCTGGAACGACAGGTGCACGTCGGCGGCGCGCCACCAGCCGACCTGCACGAGGCGGTGGAGCTCGTCGTCGGCGACGTGCGCAATCCCGGCGCCGTCGCGAGCGCGCTGCGCGGCATCGACAGCGTGGTCCACCTCGCCGCGCAGGTCGGCGTGGGCCAGAGCATGTACCAGGTCTCGCACTACGTCTCGCACAACGACGCCGGGACCGCCGCCCTCTTCCAGGAGCTGACGACGCGCCCCGTCCGTCGCGTCGTCACCGCCTCGTCGATGTCGATCTACGGCGAGGGACTCTACCGCGACGCGGATGGCGCGTTGCACGCCACGGTCGAGCGCGCGCCGCGCGGCGACGGCGCGGGGTGGGATCCGGTCGATGGCGCCGGGCGCCCGCTGGTGCCGGTGGCCACGCCCGAGTGGAAGCAGCCCTCGCTCGCCAGCGTCTACGCGCTCGGCAAGTTCGTGCAGGAGCGGCTCACCATGACGCTCGCCCCCGCCTACGGCATGGAGGGGTGCTGCCTGCGCCTCTTCAACGTCTACGGACCGGGGCAGGCGCTCAGCAATCCGTACACGGGCGTGCTCGCGATCTTCGCCTCGCGGCTCGCCAACGGGCGCCCGCCGATGATCTTCGAGGACGGCGAGCAGCGGCGCGACTTCGTGCACGTGGACGACGTGGCGCGCGCCTTCGTGCTCGCGCTCGAGCATCCCCGGGCGCCGGGCGGCGTCTTCAACATCGGCTCCGGGCACGACGTCTCGGTGGCCGAGGTGGCGCACGCGCTCGCCGGTGCGATGGAGGTCGACATCGCCCCCGAGATCACGCAGCAGGCACGCGTGGGCGACGTGCGCCACTGCTTCGCCGACGTGACGCGCGCCGCCGACGTGCTCGGCTTCCGGGCCGAGCGCCGCTTCCGCGACGGCCTCGCCGAGCTGGCCGAGTGGGTTGCGTCGCAGGAGGCGCACGACCACGTGGGCGAGGCGCGCCGCGAACTCGAGCAGCGAGGGCTCGTCGCATGAGCGCACTGGCGCGAGACACCCGGCCGCTGCTCGTCACTGGCGGGGCCGGCTTCATCGGCGGGGCCGTGCAGAACGTGCACTGGCTCAAGGAGCGCTGGGACCGCCGCATCACCATGATCGAGGCCGACGTGCGCGACCACGCCATGCTCGGCTACGCCGCGCGCGAGGCGGGCGCCGTCTTCCACCTCGCGGCCCAGGTGGCGGTCACCACCTCGCTCGACGATCCGCTCCACGACTTCGAGGTCAACGTCGCGGCCACCGTCTCGCTGCTCGACGCGATCCGGCGGCGCGGCGAGCCGGTCCCGCTCGTCTTCGCGAGCACGAACAAGGTCTACGGCTCGCTGCACGACGTCGACCTCGAGATCCGCGGCGACGCCTACGCGCCGAGCGACGCGCACCACCGCCTGCTCGGCGTCGGCGAGTCGCGCCCGCTCGACTTCCACACGCCGTACGGCTGCAGCAAGGGGGCAGCCGACCAGTACGTGCTCGACTTCGCGCGCTGCTACGGCATTCCCGCGATCGTGCTGCGCAAGAGCTGCGTCTACGGGCGGCGGCAGATGGGGACCGAGGACCAGGGGTGGGTCGCCCACTTCGCCATCTGCGCGCTCGAGGAGCGTCCGATCACGATCTATGGCGATGGTCGGCAGGTCCGTGACCTGCTGGACGTCGCCGACACCGTCGAGGCGTACGTGCAGGCCTGGAAGCGCCACCAGCAGGTGGCCGGGCGCGCGTTCAACCTCGGCGGTGGCCCCGAGAACGCGACGTCGCTGCGTGACGTGCTGGCGCACATCGAGCGCCTCGTCGGTCGCGGCGTGCGCGTGGAGCATGCCGACTGGCGCCCAGGCGACCAGCGGTGGTACGTGACGGACGCGCGTCGTGCGCGCACCGAGCTGCACCTCCCCGCCTTCACACCGTGGCGCAGCGGCGTCGCCGAGCTCGTGTCGTGGCTCGCCGAGCAGCGCCGCATCGCCCTCCCGTCGCCGCTGCGCCGCGCGACGCCGTCGCGTGTGGCCGTCGTATGAGGGTGGCCCTCGTCAACCCGGCGTGGACGTTCGAGCACTCGATCTACTTCGGCTGCCGCGACCCGCACCTTCCCCTCGAACTCGGCTACGCCCGCGCGCTGCTCGAGCGGGCCGGGCACGAGACGCTGCTCGTCGACGGACACCTCTGCGAGACGTCGAACGAGCACCTCGCCACCGAGGTCGCGGCCTTCGCGCCGCACATGACCGTCGTCACGACGGCTCCCACGTACCTTTTCTGGCGCTGTGCACAGCCCGAGCTGCGCGTCCCGCGCGACTTCCTGCTCGCGCTCGACGGGCGCGGCGGGCGCACCGTCGCCGTCGGCCCGCACGGCTCGACGACGCCCGGCGCCGCGCTGCGCAAGCTCGGCTGCGACGTCGTCGTGCGCGGCGAGTGCGAGGAGGTGCTCGTCGAGCTGGCGACTGGCACCCGGCCGGCCGACGTGCGCCACGTCGCCTTCCTGCGCGACGGCGAGCCGGTGATCACCGGAGGCCCGGCCTCGGCGCGCTTCGTCGACGCCCCGCCGCTCGCGTGGCCGACCGAGTGGCTGCAGCGCCATCGGCACCATCACCACCGCTTCGACCGGCGCCCCGATGCGCCCGGCGCGGAGGTGGAGGCATCGCGCGGCTGCCCGTACCAGTGCTCGTTCTGCGCGAAGATGGACTATCGCGACGGCTATCGTCGCCGCGACGTGGGGCACGTGCTCGCGGAGATCGACCGGCTGGTCGCGCAGGGCGTGCGCTACCTCTACTTCATCGACGAGATCTTCCTCCCGCGCGAGGAGCTCCTGCTCGGCCTGCGCGAGCGCGACGTGGAGTTCGGCGTGCAGACGCGCATCGACCTCTGGAAGCCCGCGCAGCTCGACCTCCTTGGCGAGGCGGGGTGCGTCTCCATCGAGGCCGGCGTGGAGAGCCTCTCCTTCGAGGGGCGCGCCGCACTCGACAAGAAGTGCAAGCTGACCACCGACGAGCTGGCCGAGCGGCTGATCCATGCGCGGCGCAGCGTGCCGTTCGTGCAGGCGAACCTGATCGCCGCGGGCGACGACGATGCGGCCACGGTGCGCCACTGGCGCGAGCGGCTGCAGGCGGCGGGCGTGTGGGCCAACGATCCGGTGCCGCTCTACCCGTATCCCGCCTCGCCCGACTATCGCAAGCGGTGGGGCGAGCCCGACGACATGGCATGGGAGCGTGCGCACGCGCACTACCTGCGTTCGTGCGGGCGGCTGAGCGACATCCAGGACGAGCGCCCGCTCCCGCTGCACGAGCTGGAGGGCGCATGCCAGCCGTTCTGATCGCCGGCCGCGAGGCGCGGCCGCGTCGCATCCTGCTCACGGCGGATGCGGTGGGCGGCGTCTGGACGTGGGCGATGGAGCTCGCGCGCGGCCTCGCGCTGCACGACATGGCGGTGACGCTGGCGGTGCTCGGCCCCGCGCCGGCAGCCGCACAACGCAGCGAGGCGACGCGCATTCCCGGCCTCGACCTGCGCGTCACCGAGCTCCCGCTCGACTGGACCACCGACTCCCCTGACGACGTCGTGCAGGCGGGCCATGCCCTGGCGGCGCTCGCGCGTCGCAGCGGGGTCGATGCGGCGCTCCTGCACAGCGCGCCCCTCGGTGCGCACGGCGACTGGGACGTGCCGGTGGTCATCGCCTGCCACTCGTGCGTGGCCACCTGGTGGCGCACGGTGCGCGGGGAGGCGCCGATGCCGGTCGCGATGCGCTGGCGCACCGCCTTTGCCGCACGCGGCTTCGCGCGCGCCACGCGACTGGTCGCGCCGAGCGCCGCATTCGCGCAGCTCACGGCGGCGGTCTACGCGCTTCCCGCGCCGCCCACGGTCGTGCACAACGGTCGCGCCATGCCGACGCCGGCGCTCTCGCGCGCCATCGCGCAGTGGCTCGATCGCGTGGCGGCGCGGCTCGATGCGCCGGTGATCGCCGCCGGCCCGCTGGTCGCGCCGCACGGCGAGCGGGTGCAGTGCAGCGCGCTGCACACGCCGGGCGCGCTCGCGCCGCAGGCCATCGCGCAGCAGCTCGCCCGGCGCCCCGTCTTCGTGAGCACCGCGCGGTACGAGCCGTTCGGCCTCGCGGTGCTCGAGGCGGCGCAGGCCGGCTGCGCGCTGGTGCTCGCCGACATCCCGACCTTCCGCGAGCTGTGGGACGATGCGGCCACCTTCGTGCCGCCGGGCGACGACGCCGCGCTCGAGCAGGCGATCCGCTCGCTCCTGGATGATCGCGTGCGCCGCGCCATGGCCGGTGCCCGCGCCATCGCGCGGGCGCGCCGCTACACGGTGACGGCGATGGTGCAGGGGACGCTGGCCGCGCTCGCGCCGGCGGCGATGGAGCGCGCCGCATGACGCGCCCGCTGGTGATCCGCTACGTCACGCACTCGCTGCGGTCGTGCTGGAACCACGGCAATGCGCACTTCCTGCGCGGCGTGCTGCGCGAGCTCCGCCTCGCCGGCCACGACGTGCACAGCTACGAGGCGCCCGACGCGTGGAGCGCGCGGCACCTCGCCGCCGATCACGGGGCGGCGATGCTCTCCGCGTGGGCGCACGACTATCCGGAGCTGGCGGGGCGCGTGCACGTCGGCATCCCCGACGCCGCCGCGCTCCTCGACGGCGCCGACGTGGTGATCGTGCACGAGTGGAACGACCCGGCGCTCGTGGCCGCACTCGGTGTCGAGCGTGCCCGGAGCGCGGGCGGGGCGGTGCTCCTGTTCCACGACACGCACCATCGCGCGGTCACCGCACCGCACGAGATGGCGCGCTACGACCTCGATGGCTACGACGGCGTGCTCGCCTTCGGCGAGACGCTCTCGGAGCTCTATCGCGCTCGTGGCTGGGGACGCGAGGTGGTGACCTGGCACGAGGCGGCCGACACGCGCCACTTCCGCCCGCTCGCGGTCCCGCATCCGCGGAGCGGGGTGGCGTGGATCGGCAACTGGGGCGACGGCGAGCGTGCGACCGAGCTGCGCGACTTCCTCCTGCGCCCCGTGCGCGATGCGGGGCTCGAGCTGCGCGTCTGGGGCGTGCGCTATCCCGACGACGCGCTCGCGATGCTCGCCGCGCACGGCGCGAGCTGGATGGGGTGGGCGCCGAACACGCGCGTCCCCGCCCTCTTCGCCACCCACCTCGCCACGGTGCACGTCCCGCGACGCGCCTACGTGCAGGCGCTGCCGGGGATCCCCACCATCCGCGTCTTCGAGGCGCTCGCCTGCGGCATCCCGCTGGTCAGTGCGCCGTGGGACGACACGGAGTCGCTCTTCCGCCGCGGCACCGACCACCTCGTGGCGCACGACAGCGTGTCGATGACCCGCACGCTCCGCACGCTGCACGACGATCGCGCGCTCCGCGACGCCCTCGTGCACGCGGGGCTCGAGACGATCCGCGCGCGCCACACGTGCGCGCACCGCGCACGCGAGCTCCTGCAGCTGGTCGGCACGCTCCGCGCGCCGGCCGCCGCCCCCGCCTGACCCTTCCCGCGAGCCCCCGCATGCCCCGCATGGCCTTCCACGGGTCGAGCCTCCTGTCCAGCTACTGGAACGGTGCGGCCACCTACTACCGCGGTCTCCTGCGCGCGCTCCACGGGCGCGGCTGGGAGATCACCTTCTTCGAACCCGACGCGTACGATCGCCAGGCGCATCGCGACATCGAGCCGCCCGACTGGGCACGCGTCGTCGTCTGGCAGCCCACCGACGAGGGGCTCCGCCACGTGCTCGAGGCGTCGCGCGACGCCGACGTGGTGGTGAAGGCGAGCGGCGTCGGCGTGCACGACGATGCGCTCCTCGCCGGCACCATCGCGCACGCGGCGCCCGAGGCGCTGGTCGTCTTCTGGGACGTGGATGCCGCCGCCACGCTCGGCGAGATGACGGGGCGCCCCGACCATCCGGTGCGTCGCGCGCTGCGCCACCTCGATGCGGTGATGACCTACGGCGGCGGACCGCCGGTGCTCACCGCGTATGCCGAGATGGGTGCACGGGCCTGTCACCCGATCTACAACGCGGTCGATCCGGCAACGCACTTCCCCGTCCCGCCCGATCGTCGCTTCACCACCACCCTCGGCCTCCTCGCCAACCGGCTCCCCGATCGCGAGGCGCGCATCGACGACTTCTTCCTGCGTGCCGCCGCCCTCCGGCCGGGCGACGCGTTCCTGCTCGGCGGGAACGGATGGCACGACCGTTCGCTCCCACCGAACGTTCGTGCCATCGGCCACGTGGGGACCGCCGACCACAACGCCTTCAACGCGAGCGCGCGCGCGGTGCTCAACGTCGCGCGCGACAGCATGGCGGCCATGGGGTGGTCGCCGGCGACGCGCGTCTTCGAGGCGGCCGGCGCCGGCGCCTGCCTGATCACCGACGCGTGGGAGGGGATCGAGGAGTTCCTCGCCCCCGGCACCGAGGTGCTCGTGGCACGCGACGGCGCCGACGTGGCCGAGCTCCTCGCCACGCTCACGCCGGGCCAGGCGCACGCCATCGGCGCCTCGGCCTTCGCACGCGTGCGGCGCGACCACACGTACGACCGGCGCGCGCGGCAGGTGGACACCGTGCTCCGCGAGCTCCTGGCCACCCGCGCCGGAGGCGTGCGGCAATGCGCGTGATCGCATGCGACTGATCGTCATCGGCCTCTCGCTCTCGAGCGCGTGGGGGAACGGCCACGCGACCACGTGGCGCGCCCTCCTGCGCGCCTTCGCCGCGCGCGGCCACGACATCGTCTTCCTGGAGCGCGACGTGCCGTGGTATGGCGGCGAGGCACGCGACCTCGTGGACCCGTCGTGGTGCACGCTCGCCTTCTACCACGGTCTCGACGAACTGGCGCAGTGGCGCGAGCGCATCGCACGCGCCGACGCCGTCGTCGTCGGCTCGTACGTCCCCGAGGGGGTCGCCGTCGGGCGCCTGGTGCAGTCGTGGGCGCGCGGGGTGACCGCCTTCTACGACATCGACACGCCGGTCACGCTCGCCGCCCTCGCCCGCGGCGAGTGCCGCTACGTCGATCGCGGGCTCGTCGCGGGCTACGACTGCTATCTCTCGTTCACCGGCGGGCCGACGCTCGCCCGACTGGAGCGCGAGTTCGGCGCGAAGGCGGCGCGGGCACTCTACTGCTCGGTCGATGCCGATGCGTACCAGCCCGTCGACGTGCCGACGCGCTGGGACCTGGGCTACCTGGGGACCTACAGCGACGATCGCCAGCCCGCGCTCGAGCGGCTCCTGCTCGACGTCGCGCGCCGCGAGCCGGCACGGCGCTTCGTCGTCGCCGGGCCGCAGTATCCCGACACGATCGACTGGCCCGCCAACGTCGAGCGCATCGAGCACGTCGCCCCGGGCGAGCACGCCGCCTTCTACTCGGCGTGCCGCTTCACGCTCAACGTGACGCGCGCCGACATGATCCGCGCCGGGTGGAGCCCGAGCGTGCGTCTCTTCGAGGCCGCGGCCTGCGGTGCGCCGATCGTCAGCGATGCCTGGGCCGGGATCGAGACGCTGCTCGCGCCGCCGACGGAGCTGGCGGT
>JALOPO010000308.1 GCA_025453855.1 Gemmatimonadaceae bacterium | reverse complement strand
CATCGCCACGCACGTCCCCGGCGACCCGCGCGACGGCGACGCGCTCCTGGCGGTGCTCGCATCGCACGGCGTGCAGGTGATCGTGCTCGCCGGCTACCTCGCGCTCGTGCCACCGGCGGTGGTGCGCACCTTTCGCGGGCGCATCGTGAACGTTCATCCGGCGCTCCTGCCCGCCTTCGGCGGACCGGGGATGTACGGTCGGCACGTGCACGCCGCGGTGCTCGGCGCCGGGGCACGGATCAGCGGCGCAACGGTGCACTTCGTCGACGAGCGCTACGACGAGGGGGCGATCATCGCGCAGTGGCCGGTGCCGGTGTTCGAGGAGGACACGCCCGAGCTGCTGGCGGCGCGCGTGCTGCGCATCGAGCACGCGCTCCTGCCGCGCGTCGTCGAGCTGCTCTGCGCCGAGTCGCTCGCGCTCGACGACGACGGCACGGTGCACGGTGCGTTCCTCACCGGGATGCAGGGCGAGGCGTTCTCGCTCCGCGCCGACGATTCGCTCGCCCGCGACCTCGATCGGGCGCTGGCGCGATGAGTCGCGTGCGTGCCGTGCGAACCGCCTGCCTCGATCGCCCGTTCGCTCCCTCGTGATGGCGATGCCGTCCCGTCGCCGACGACGGGGCGTGTCGCCTGCTCCGCTGCCGTCCGCTTCCCGTCTTCCCGAGTCATGCCCCGCGCCCTCCTCTCCGTCTCCGACAAGTCCGGCCTCGTCGACTTCGCGCGCGCGCTCGTCGCGCATCACTTCGAGCTCGTCTCCACCGGCGGCACCGCCAAGGCGATCCGTGACGCGGGGCTCCCGGTGCAGGACATCAGCGAGGTCACGGGCTTTCCCGAGATGCTCGACGGGCGCGTGAAGACGCTGCATCCGGTGGTGCACGGCGGATTGCTCTACCGGCGCGACCTGCCGGAGCACGTGGCGGCGGTGGAGGCGCACGGCATCGGCGCGATCGACCTCGTGGTGGTGAATCTCTACCCGTTCCGCGAGACCGCCGCCCGCGCCGACGTCGCGCCGCACGACGTCATCGAGCAGATCGACATCGGCGGCCCGTCGATGCTCCGCTCGGCCGCCAAGAACTTCGCCAGCGTGACGGTGGTCTGCGATCCGGCCGACTACGCACGCGTCCTCACCGCGCTCGATGCGCATGACGAGGAGGGGGCGATGATCCTGCGACGCGACCTGGCCGCCAAGGTCTTCGCGCACACCGCGGGCTACGACGCGGCGATCGCCACCTGGATGCAGGGCCAGGTGAGCCCCGACGATCCGTTCGGCGCCGCGCTCCCGCTCGCCTTCGAGAAGGCGCAGCCGCTCCGCTACGGCGAGAACCCGGAGCAGCGCGCCGCCTTCTACGTGGAGCGCCCCGGCGCCGGCCTCGCCGCGCTGACGCAGCTCGGCGGCAAGGAGCTGAGCTTCAACAACCTGCTCGACGTGGACGGCGCGCTGATGGCGATCGAGCCGTTCGCGGGGCAGGTCGCCTGCGCGATCATCAAGCACACCACGCCGTGCGGGCTGGCCGTCGCCGCCACGCCGCTCGAGGCCTGGCAGAAGGCGCTGGCCTGCGATCCCACGTCGGCGTTCGGCGGCGTGGTCGCCTTCAGCATCCCGATCGACACGGCGACGGCCGAGGCGATGTCGTCGCTCTTCCTCGAGTGCATCGTCGCCCCGTCGATCGACGGCGCGGCGGCCGAGCTGCTCGGGCGCAAGAAGAACCTGCGCGTCCTGGTCGGGACCGTTCCTGTGCGCGACGCGGGTGGGCTCGACTTCAAGCGCGTGCGCGGCGGCCTGCTGGTGCAGGATCGCCCCGTGGTGCCGGTCGGGTCGATCCCCTGGAAGGTCGTCACGCAGCGCACGCCGACAGAGGCCGAGGCGGCGTCGCTGGCCTTCGCCTGGCGGGCGGTCGCGAGCGTGAAGTCGAACGCGATCGTGCTCGTGAAGGACGGGGCCACGATCGGTATCGGCGCCGGCCAGATGTCGCGGGTCGATGCGAGCTACCTCGCCGGCCACAAGGCGCGTACCGCGGGTCACGACACCACCGGCGCACTGCTCGCCTCCGACGCCTTCTTCCCCTTCCGCGACGGGATCGACCAGGCGGCGGCCGTGGGCGTGACCGCCATCGTGCAGCCCGGCGGCTCCGTGCGCGACGCCGAGGTGATCGCCGCGGCCGACGAGCACGGGATGGCGATGGTCTTCACGGGGGCGCGGCTGTTCCGGCACTGACGGAGCGCGGGGAGCGGGCAGCGTCCCGGCGCGCTGGTTGTTCTTTGCTGCACTGCTGGGCGCTGCGCGCCGAGTTCAGGAGTTGGGGAGTTCCGGGAGTACGGCAGGTACTGCGCGAGGACGTGTTCCGCCCGCTGTACTCCCGAACTCCGAAACTCCGGAACTCGGCGCGCAGCGCCCAGCAGTTCAGCAACATGGAGAACGGGCGTCGCACCCATCCCCCCACGCACACCCTCGGAGTCCCCTGGAAACTCGCGGGACCACCCCGGGGTCTGCTGAACGGCCCGCCGCGCGCCCCTGCCCCCCCGCCTCGGGGGCGGCGATCTTTCAGGCTTCCATCGCTCACCGACCTCTTCCAGCAGGGTGATGTCCTCTACCGCCGCCTCGGTCGCCGCCCTTCGCGACCGGCCCGCCGCCCCCGTGGCGGTCGCCCACGCCGACCTCGATTACCGACCGTCGTACCTGGCCGCGGGCCTGGTCGCGGCGGCGGTGCTCCTGCTCTACCTGGTCACGCTGGCACCGTCGACGGCCATGTGGGACGCGAGCGAGTACATCGCCGCCGCCTACGTCCTCGGGCTCCCGCACCCGCCGGGGAACCCGTTCTTCATCCTGCTCGGCAACGTCTTCGGCAAGCTCCCCATCCCGGGGGCAAGCTTCGCCGTCAAGATCAACATCCTCGCCGCACTCTGCAGCGCCTTCGCGGCCGGCGCCTGGTTCCTGATCACCGAGCGCGTCCTCGTGAGCTGGCTCCCGCGCAAGTGGCAGCGGCTCCTCGGCGCGTCGCTGGCCGCGCTCATCGGGGCCACCGCCTTCACGGTCTGGAACCAGAGCGTCGTGAACGAGAAGGTCTACACCGTCTCGCTCGGCATCTTCGCGATCGTGAGCTGGCTCACGGTGCGCTGGTGCGACGAACCGGAGGGCGAGAGTGGCGACAAGCTCCTCGTCCTCATCGCCTTCCTGATCGGCCTCGGCTACGCCAATCACCCGGCCGGCTTCCTCCCCGTGCCGGCGGTCGGGCTGGCGGTGCTGCTGCGGCATCCCGCGAGCTGGCGCAACAAGGGGCTCGCACTCGCGGCGGTGGGTGCCGTGGGCCTCGCCTGGATGGCCAGCGGGCCGATCGCGCGCGACGGCCTGCTCGTGGGCGGCTGGCGCGCCTCGCTGCTCTACGGCTGGCTGGGCGCGTTCTGGGCCACGATCCTCGAGCTCACCGTCTGGTCGGTGCTGGCGTGGCTCGCGATCTCGCTCATGACGAGCCGCCGGACCGCGGCGAAGATCATGATCCTCTTCTGGGTCGGCATGAGCCCGTTCGCCACCCAGCCGATCCGCGCCGCGCACTTCCCCGCCATCAACGAGGGCGAGCCGACCGCCTGCACCACCGAGATCGGCTGGTCGTGCAC
>JALOPO010000307.1 GCA_025453855.1 Gemmatimonadaceae bacterium | reverse complement strand
ACCCGATGCGTGCGTCGCCGAGCGGCGGGTCGTGGGATCGCCCTGGTGTGGGTGCGATCGACGTTCGCCCCGTGCGCACGCCTGCCGACCGCGCGACGCCAGCGCTCCGCCGCCGCCGTACGTTCACCGTCGCGCCCGTCGCCGGATGGTGCGGGCGCCTGCCGTGTCCCGCGCACCCATTCCGGCTTCATGACGCTCCCCCGTCGCCTGCCGTCCGGCGTCCGCACGCTGCGGCGCCGCCTCCATCCGATCGCGTCGCTCGCGCTCCTCGCCGGCGCCTTGCACGCACCGCCGCTCGCCGCGCAGCGCGCCGATGGCATCGTCGACGGGCTGCGGCTGCGCACCGTCGGCCCCGCGACGATGTCGGGGCGCATCACCGACCTCGCGGTGCACGAGCGCGACCCGAATCTCTTCTATGCCGCGAGCGCCGACGGTGGCATCTGGAAGACGACGAATGGCGGCACGACGTGGCGCGTGACCTTCGATGACCAGTCGGTGCACAGCATCGGTGCGCTTGCGCTCGACCAGCGCAACCCCGACGTGCTCTGGGTCGGCACGGGCGAGGCGACCAATCGCCAGTCGAGCGGGTGGGGCAACGGCGTGCATCGCACCACCGACGGCGGGCGCACCTGGCAGCACATGGGGCTGCGCGAGACGCGGCACATCGCGCGCATCGCCATCGACCCGCGTGCCAGCGACGTGGTCTACGTCGCGTCGCCCGGCGACCTGTGGAAGGCGGGGCGCGACCGCGGCCTGTACAAGACGACCGATGGCGGGCGGACATGGACGCGCATCCTCGGCGGCGACTCGCTCACCGGTGTCGTGGACGTGGCGATCGATCCCCGCGAGCCCGACATCGTCTACGCCGCGACCTACCAGCGCATGCGCAAGCCGTTCGGCTACGTGGGCGGCGGGCCGGGCTCGGGGCTCCACCGCAGCACCGACGGCGGCCGCACCTGGACGCGACTCGGCGGCGGGCTCCCCACCGGCACGATCGGGCGCATCGGCATCGACATCTGGCGCACCGATCCGCGCGTCGTCTACGTGAGCGTGGAGCAGGGCGAGCGCTACACGAGCTCGATCAGCTACGCGAAGCGGAAGGGCGGCGTCTACCGGAGCGAGGACAAGGGGCTGACGTGGCGCTTCATGGGCGACTGGAACCCGCGCCCGAGCTACGCGAGCCAGCTGCGCATCGACCCGAGCGACCAGTCGCGGCTCTACCAGATGCAGTACAGCGTGAGCGACGACAGCGGGAAGACGTGGCGCGAGCCGCGGCAGTCGCTGCACGGCGACGATCGCACGATCTGGATCAACCCCGCCGACTCGCGCCACCTGATCAAGGCCGACGACGGCGGCGTGGGAGTCTCGCGCGATCGCGGTGTCACGTGGCAGTACGCGGCGAACATCCCGGTGAGCCAGTTCTACCACGTGCGCGCGACGCGCGGCCGCGACTACAGGGTGTGCGGCGGGCTGCAGGACAACGGCTCGTGGTGCGCGCCGCACCGCGTGCGCAGCGCGCAGGGGATCGCCGACGACGACTGGGTGCGCGTGGGCGGCGGCGACGGCTTCCACGTGATCCCCGATCCCGCCGACAGCACGATGCTCTACGTCACCTCGCAGTACCTCGGCCTCACCCACGTGAACGCGCGCACGCTCGAGGTGCAGGGGCTGCGCCCGACGCCGCGCGAGGGCGAGGGGCCGAAGCTCGGCAACTGGGGGGCGCCCGAGCCGCGTGTCGGGAAGAAGCAGATCCCGGCCAACTGGAACGCGCCGGTGCTGGTGAGCGCGCACGATCCGCGACGCCTCTACGCCGGGATGCGCGAGCTGATGACGAGCGCCGACCGCGGACGCACCTGGCGCTCGCTCGGCGACCGCACGACGGGCGTCGACCGCCGCACGCTGGCGATCATGGGGCAGGGGGCGACCGACACCACGCTCTCGCTCGACGACGGCGTGAGCTACTTTCCGACGATCAGTGCGCTCGCCGAGAGCCCGAAGGTGAAGGGGCTGCTCTACGTGGGCACGGACGACGGCAACCTGCAGCGCTCGCGCGACGGCGGCGCGACGTGGACCGAACTGTCGCGGAACGTGCCCGGCGTGCCGAAGGGAACGTGGGTGCGGCACGTGGAGGCGTCGCCCAGTGCGGCGAACACGGCGTACGTCTCGTTCGACGGGCACCAGGACGGCGACTTCACGGTGTACCTGTTCCGCACCACCGATGCCGGCCAGACGTGGACGAGCATCCGCGGCGACCTGCCCGCCGAGCACATCGTGCACGTGATCCGCGAGGATCCGTCGAGCGCGGACGTGCTGTGGGCAGGGACCGAGTTCGGGCTGTACGTGACGCACGACGGCGGCGCGCACTGGGCACGGGTGCGCGGCGGGCTGCCGCCGGTGCCGGTGCACGACCTCGACTTCCAGCGCGAGACGGGTGACGTGGTGATCGCGACGCACGCGCGCGGGATCTGGATCCTCGACCAGGGGGCGAGCGTGGGGCGGCTCACCGCCGCGGTGCGCGCGAAGCCGGTGGCGATGCTCCCGATCCGCGCGGCGGAGCAGCTCGCGCGCGCGGCGACCAAGGCGCATGCCGGCGACGTCGTGTGGCGCGGCGAGAATCCGCCGGTGGCAGCGCTGATCGACCTCTGGCTCGCCGAGCCGGCGCCGGCGGGGACGCGCGTGGAGATCGTCGATCGCGCCGGCGCCGTGGTGACCACGCTCCCCGTCGACACGACGCGGCGCGGGCTGCAGCGCGTGACGTGGAACCTGCGGCTGCGCGAGGCGCGCACCGGGCGCGGGCAGGCCAACGAGTACGACGAGGCGCCGGGGATCGGGCTGGCAGGACGGTGGGCGACGCCGGGTGCGTACACGGCGCGCGTGACGGTCGCCGGCCGCACCCTGTCGCAGCCGTTCACCGTGCTCGCCGATCCGGCGCTCCGGCTCACCGCGGCGCCGCGTGCGGCATGGGAGCGCGAGGTCGATGCCATCGCCGCGCTCATGCAGCGCGTGGACGCGGTGACGGCCGAGATCCGGGCCGAGCGCGATCGTCTCGCCAAGCTGCCGGAGTCGGAGCGTGGCGCGCAGCAGGCGCGCATCACGGCGGTGCGGGAGCTGGCCGAGACGAGCGGCGACCTGTATGCGCGGGTGGGGACGCTCTACAGCGGCGTGTCGCGCGTGACGGCGGCGCCGACCGCCGACCAGCGGGCGCAGGCGGCCTACTTCCCCGGCGTGCTCCGCGACGTGCAGGCGCGCTGGGCGGCACTCGGCACGCGGTGACGCGCGCGGCGATGCATGCAGGGACACGGCGCGCGGTGCGAGCGGGCGGCGTGGTGTGGCCGGCGTGACGACGCGAGGCTGACGCTGGCGACCGGAACATGAAGGGGCGCGGGGGTACGCTTTCGGGCGACGTTCGTCGCGCTCCTCGTGTCCATCACCGCGTCCCGCTGGCGGCCCAGGGGGGCAAGCGGGACTACCTGGTGGGGATCCCGTCGGCCCGCTTCGCGATCCGCGGCGGGTGGGACCAGCCGCTGGCGCGCAGCGACTTCTTCGACTTCGCGACCGACCAGTGGACGCTGTCGCGCACGAGCTTCGGTGGCGCGTCGCTCGCCGGTGAGCTCGCGTTCACGTACGGCGATCGGAGCGAGGTGGTGATCGGGGCGGGGCGGAGCTCGCGGAGCGCGGGGTCGGAGTACCGGCGCTTCGTGGAGACGGTGAACGGCGTGGACCTGCCGATCCGCCAGCGCACGGGGGACGCTCGCCTTCATTCCCAACCGCCTCGTGCCGTGGGTGCAGGTCGGCGGTGGGGCGATGTACTCGCGCCTCAGGCAGAGTGGCGACTTCCGCTTCGACGACAACTCGATCGAGACGGCCGAGTTCCGCTCCAGCGGCTGGGCGCCGACGGCGTACGGTGCGGCCGGGGTCGACATCGGCATCACGTCGCGCAGCTCGCTGGTGCTCGACGCGCGCTACAGCTGGGCGCGCGAACGGCTGCGCGGCGACTTCGATGGCTTCGCGCCGCTCGACCTGTCGAGCCTGGCGCTCACGGCGGGGTTCGCATGGCGCTTCTGACGGCACGACCCCATGCTGCACGCTCGGGGATCACGGAGGGACCGATGACTGGACGGAACCGAACGCGGACGCGCGTGCTGCGCGCGGGCGATGACGAGGCGATGCGCGCCGCGGCGTGGCAGATGACGGCGATCGGCGCCGCGCTGCTCGCCTTCGTGCTGGCGACGGGGCGCGCCGAGGCGCAGGAGCCGGGCGCGACGCAGGTCGACGCGCGCTTTCGCCCCTTTCTCGGCTGCTGGGTACCGACGGAGGCGTCGAACACCGCATCGGTGACCGAGCCGCCGCTCACCTGTGTGATCCCTGATGGTCGCAGCGCGGTGCGCGTCGTCTCGCTGGTGAACGGGACGGTGCAGAACAGCGACCGCGTGGTCGCCGGCGGCGCGCGCGAGCCGGTGCGCGACGACGAGTGCAGCGGCTGGGAGACGGGCACCTGGTCGGAGGATGGTCGGCGGCTCTACCTCTCGGGCGAACTGTCGTGCGACGGCGCGACGCGGCGCGCGAGCGGCGTGCTGTCGATGGTCGGTGATGGCGAGTGGCTCGACGTGCGTGCCGTGCGAGCGGGCACCGGCGGCGGGCTGCGCGTGCTCCGCTCGCGGCCGTTCGGGCGCGACGTGACGCTCCCCGACGGGCAGGTGGTGCCGGCGGCGGCCGGTCGCGCGGTGAGCGATGCCCGGCTCGCCGCCGGCGGGACGATCGGGACGCGCGAGGTGATCGAGGCCTCGCGGGCGCTCGACGCGTCGGTGCTGGAGGCGTGGCTGCTCGAGCGCCGTGAGGCGGTGCCGCTCGATCGCGCGCGGCTGCGTGCCCTCGCCGACGCGAACGTCGCCGATCGCACCATCGACCTGCTGGTCGCGCTCGACAACCCGACGCGCTTCACGGTGAGCACGGCGGCGCCGGGGCGCGCCGACGTGGCGTCGGTGGTGCCGGCGCGCAATCCGAACGGGATGAACCGGATGCCCGGGTCGCTCTTTCCCGGGTGGGGCGTCTGGGATCCGCTGGCGTGGAACAGCGGCTTCGGCTGGGGCGGCGGCTGGGGGTGGGGCGGCTGGAATGCCGTGAGCCCGTGGGCGGCGCCGTGGTACGGCTTCAACTCGTTCTACGGTGCGCCGTGGGGCGGGTGGGCGGGCCCGCTGGGGCCGATCGTGGTCGTGCCGGCACCGCCGGGCACGGGCGGGATTCCCGG
>JALOPO010000306.1 GCA_025453855.1 Gemmatimonadaceae bacterium | reverse complement strand
GGCGTCACGTCCTCGCCGATCGTCCCGCTCCCGCGCGTTGCCCCGGTGACGAGGACGCCGTCGACGTACGTGAGCGACACCGCCGCGCCGTCGATCTTGAGCTCGCAGCTGAACCCCTCATGCCGCGCGGGCTCGCCCGCCAGCCGCACCACGCGCTCGCCCCAGGCGTCGAGCTCCGCCTCGTCGAAGGCGTTGTCGAGCGAGAGCATCGGCACGCGATGCGCGTGCTTCGGGAACGCGCTCTGCGGCACCGCCCCCACGCGCAGCGTCGGCGAATCGGGGGTGCGCAGCGCCGGCTCCGCCGCCTCGAGCGCCTGCAGCTCGCGGAAGAGCCGGTCGTACTCCGCGTCGGCGAGCGTCGGCCGGTCGAGCACGTAGTACTCGTGGCTGGCGCGCGTGAGGAGGGCGCGCAGTTCGGCGGCGCGGGCGGCGGCGGACGGGGGCATGCGGGGGCGGTGGATGGTCGGCGACGAATCTACGCGTGCGCATCGGGGCGCCGCGCCGCGCCGGTCGACCGTACAAGCGGCGCCGTCGTCAGTCGCCCAGCGTGGCGAGCAGCGCCGCGCACTCGCGCTGGTAGCGCGCGTCGTGGTACTCGAACACCGGCATGCGCGCCACCGCCTGGCAGGTGGCGCGCGCCTTCGCCGGCTGCTTCGTGTCCACGTAGATCCTCGCCAGGTCGAGCCGGTGCGTGATGCGCTGCGGATCGACCGCCACCGCCCGCTCGAGCAGTCGCTGCGCCTCGCCCCAGCTCGCCTCGCTGAACACGGCACCGCCCAGGAAGGTGCGCGCCGTGAAGCGGGCGATCCCGCTCAGTCGCATGATCTCCGCGTGCCAGACGCCGAGCACGTGCAGCGCCGCGGCGTGGTCGGGATCGGCCTTGAGCGCCGCCAGGCACTCGGCGCGCACGTCCTTCGCGAACCGCACCCGCTCGCGCACCCCGACGCTGAGTGCCGTCCGCCCCAGCGCGATGGCGAGCATCGCATGGCCATCGGCCCCGGCGGGATTGGCCGTCACCGCGCGTCGCGCGTACTGCTCCCCGCGCGTGTAGAGCGTGGTGCGCTGCGCCGCACTCGCCGTCGACTCGCCCAGGTCGGCGGCCTCGCGCGACGCGCGCCAGAGCAGCTCGTAGCTCGACGGCGCCGACACGAGCCCCCGCTCGAAGACCGCGAGCGCCCCCGGGTTGTCGAGCGATGCGCGCTCGCGCTCGCCTTCCGCTATGATGGCGGCCACGTCCTGCGACTGCGCCGGACGGGCGACGACGACCAGGACGGCCGTCAGCAGCCCGCGGATCCACCGAGCTTGAGTCATTCCCCGATGATCCTGCGCGATCTCATCGAGCGCAAGCGCGACGGCGGTCGCCTGTCCGCCGACGAATGGCACTTCGTCGCGCACGTCGCCGCCGATCGCAGTGCACCCGACTACCAGCTCGCCGCGCTCCTCATGGCGATCTACTTCCGCGGGCTCGACGATGCCGAGACGCGCGCCCTCACCCGGGCCATGCTCGGCTCCGGGCGCACGCTCGCGCGGCCGGCGGGCGCGGGCGCATGGATCGACAAGCACTCCACCGGCGGCGTCGGCGACAAGACCTCGCTCGTCCTCGCCCCGCTCCTCGCCGCCTGCGGCGTGACGGTGCCGATGATGAGCGGCCGCGGGCTCGGGCACACCGGCGGAACGCTCGACAAGCTCGAGAGCATCCCCGGCTTCCGCACCGGGCTCTCGCTCGAGGAGGCGCAGCGGCAGCTGGCCACCCTCGGCTGCGCCCTCATCGGCCAGACCGGCGAGATCGCTCCCGCCGATCGCACGCTCTACGCGCTCCGCGATGCCACGGCGACGGTCGAGTGCATCCCGCTCATCGCCGCCAGCATCATGTCCAAGAAGCTGGCCGAGGGGCTCACCGGGCTCGTGCTCGACGTGAAGCGCGGGAGCGGCGCCTTCCTCCCGGAACTCGAGCGCGGCCTCGCGCTCGCGCGCACGATGGTCGACATCGGCCACGGCGCGGGGGTGGAGGTCGTCGCGCTCGTCACCGCCATGGATCGCCCGCTCGGCCAGGCGTGCGGCAACGCGCTCGAGCTGCGCGAGTGCCTCGACGTGCTGCACGGTGCTGGGCCGGCGGACCTGTGGACCGTCACCGAGGCGCTCGCCATCGAGATGCTGCGCCTCGCGCGCCCGTCGCTCGACGTGCCGACGGCGCGCGCCGAGCTTGGCGCCGCGATCACCAGCGGGGCGGCACTCGCGCGCTTCCGCACGATCGTCGCTGCACAGGGTGGCGACGTGCGCGTCCTCGACGATCCCGCGCGCCTCCCCACCGCGCCGGTGCTCGGCGACCTCGTCGCGCCACGCGATGGCATCGTCACCGGCATCGCGCCGCGTCCCGTCGGCCATGCCATCATCGCGCTCGGCGGTGGCCGCACCCGGGCCGAGGACGCCGTCGATCCCGCGGTCGGCGTCGTCTTCCGCGTGCGCGTGGGCGACACGGTCCGCGCGGGGGAGCCGCTGGCCGTGATCCACGCGCGCACGCACGACGCGCTCGCCGATGCGCGCGCGCGCCTGCAGGCGGCGATCACGATCGACGAGGCGCTCGTGGCGCCGCCGCTGCCGTGGGTCACGCACCGCATCACGACCGCCGGCGTCGCCGCGCTGTAGGCCGGTGCGGTCCGGGGGGGCGGGGACGCGCGCGACGCGGCCATGCCGCCCTTCCCGTGCGTGCCCGGGCCGGAGAGATTCCCACCCGTCCGGCGCCCCGCGCGCCCGTGGCCGGTGGTTCCGGCCGGCTCCTCACCTCGAGTCCTGACCGATGCGCAAGCTGCAGGCCTTCGCCGCGCTGGGTGTCGCCGCCGGTGCGGCGCTCTTCTTCATCGTGCTCTTCGTCGGCATCATGACACCCGTCACCCCGTCGACCGCCGGCCTCGATCGCGGCTCGTCGGACGTGTCGCGCATCAGCGTCGGGATCATCATGCTGGCGATCATCTCCGTCGCGCTCGCCTTCTTCCGCCAGCTCTGGCGCGGGGCCAGGGCCGGTCGCTGATCGGCACCGTCGCGCGCCGACGGCGCGTGGCGGGCATCGGTGCAGGTCGCGGGCTATCATGGACGGGCGTCGCAGGTCGCGACGCCCGTCTTCGCGTCCGCCGCTCCATCGCCGTGCGCCCCTCGCTCCTTCCGTCGTCCCTCGCCGTCGGGCTGCTCCTCGCCGCGGCGCCCCTCCCGGCGCAAGCCGTCGCCGCGTCACCACCCGCAGCGGCGGGGCCGCGCAGCAGTGACACGCTCGCCCGCGGCCCCGCGCCGCTCACCGGTACGCGCGTCGTGGCGGCGGTCGACTCGCTGTGGAGCGCGGCCGTCGCGCGCGGCACGCGCAGCCAGGACGGACGTCCGGGACCGAAGCTGTTCACGCAGGGCGCCCGCTATCGCCTGCACGCCACGCTCGACCCCGCGAGCGCCACGCTCGCCGGGCGCGGCACGCTGCGCTATCTCAATCGCTCGCCCGACACGCTCGCGCGCGGCGCACCCTCCACCGAACGCGTCCCGGTCACCGGCGGCGTCACGGTGGAAGCGCTCTGCGTGGCACGCGCCGGCGGTGCGGCCTGGCGCGGTGCACCCGCGCCCGCGTGCGCGACCGAGGCCGAGGCGACGCGCGATCGAGCGCTGGCCATCGATGGGACGGTCGCCACGCTCCCGCTCGCGCACCCCCTCGCCCCCGGCGACTCGGTGGAGCTGCTCGCGCGCTGGCGCTTCGTGATCCCGCGCGGTGCACCGCGCATGGGACAGGAGGGCGGCGTCTTCATGCTCGGCTACTGGTATCCGCAGTTCGCCGTCTACGACGACGTCGCGGGGTGGCAGGCCGACCCGTATCTCGCCACCGGCGAGTTCTACATGGATCCCGCCGACTACGACGTCACCGTCGTCGTGCCGGGCGGGATGCTGGTGGCGGCGAGCGGCACGCTGCGCAATGCCGCCGACGTGCTGCGCCCCGCGGTGCGCGACCGGCTCGCACAGGCCATGCGCTCGCTCTCGCCGATCCCGGTCGTGCGCGACGAGGAGCGGCGCGCGGGCACCGCCACGCTTCCGGGCGAGCGCCTCACGTGGCGCTTCACCGCCACCGGCGTGCGCGACTTCGCCTTCTACGCCAGTCGCGCCGTGGTCTGGGACGCCGGCATCGCGCTCGTCCCGCGCACCGGTGGCGGCACCGACACCGTGCTCGTGCAGGCGCTCTATCGCCCCGATCGCCGCGAGTGGCGGCGGGCCGCGGACTACGTGCGCGTGAGCATCGAGCGCTTCTCGCGCTACCTCTGGCCCTACCCCGCGCGGCAGATGACCGCCGTGGAGGGCGTCGTCGAGGGGGGCATGGAGTATCCCGCGCTCACCGTCGTCACCGCCGGCGATGCGCGCGAGCTCTTCACCGTCATCGCGCACGAGGTCGCGCACATGTGGTTCCCCATGGACGTGGGGAGCGACGAGCGCCGCTTCGCGTGGATGGACGAGGGGCTCGCGAGCTGGCTCGAGCGCGTCGCGCTGCGCGGCGAGACGGGGCGCGACGACGATGTGGACGGCGTGCCGGAGTACTGGCGCATGGTGGCGCGCAGCGGCGGCGAGGAGTCGGTGCTCCATGCCAGCGACCACTTCCGCTCGACGCTCACCTACACGGTCGCGGCGTACGAACGCCCGGTGGTCGCCCTGCGCGCCTTCGCGCTCGAGTACGGCGACAGCGCGCTGGTGGCCGGCCTGCGGCAGTATGGTCAGGCGTGGCGCGGCGGCCGGCACCCGTACCCGCCCGACTTCGTGCGCCTCGTCTTCGCCGCCGCGGGCGACCAGCGCGATGCCTTCGCGACCGAGTGGCTCTACGGCACGGGGTGGCTCGACCTCGCGATCGACGATGTCGACGTGCGTGGCGACACCGCCGTGGTGCGCATCACGACGCCGGGGCGCGCCGCGCTCTCGACGACGCTCGCCGTCACGCGGCGCGACGGGAGCGTCACGCGCCTCCCCGTCACCGCCGCCGCGCTCCGCGCCGCCGGTCGCGACGGCCTCGTGCTCGCGCTCCCCGACATGCGCGGCATCACGCAGCTCGAGCTCGACGCCGAGCGTCGCCTCCCCGACCTCGATCGCGCGAACGATCGCTGGCCGCGACGCTGACGACGTACCGCGCGCGTGGCGCGCCGCTCAGGGCACGGGCGTGACCCGCCGCCCCGACGACGGCGCCCAGTCGACCTCGGGCGCACGGTAGAAGTTCACGCCCAGCGCCTGCAGCCGCGGCCCGTGCGCACCGAGCCGCGTGCGGAACCCTTCCCACCCGCGCACGCGCATCGGCGACCACCCCACCTCGGCCAGCGCCACGAGGCGCGGGAAGACGAGGAACTCGAACTCGTCGCGCCGCATCACCGTCTCCGACCAGATCGGCCCCTCGACGCCGAGCACGCTCCGCTCCTCGAT
>JALOPO010000305.1 GCA_025453855.1 Gemmatimonadaceae bacterium | reverse complement strand
GAAGGCCGAGAAGATGCGCGGCATCACGTGCGGCTCGATGCCGATGCCGGTGTCGCGCACGTCGACCACGACCACGTCCTCCACGCAGCGGCTGCGCACCGTGACGCGCCCGCCCGCGGGCGTGAACTTGACCGCGTTGCGCAGGAGGTTCCAGAGCACCTGGTGGAGCCGCGCCGCATCGCCGCGGACCTGGCACCGCAGCGCGTCGAGCGCGACGTCGACGGTGATGTCGCGTGCCGCCGCATCGGGCTGCACCATCTGCACGACCTGCCGCGTGGTCTCGGTGAGGTCCACCGGCGCGAGGTGCAGCTCCAGCTTGCCGCGCGCGATGCGGGTGAGGTCGAGCAGGTCGTCGATGAGCTTGACCTCGAGCTCCACGTTGCGCTTGATGGTCGCCAAGTGGTCGCGGAGCGCCTCGGGGAGGAGCCCGCTGCGCAGGAGCATCGAGGTGACGAGGAGCACCGGGGCGAGCGGGGTGCGCAGCTCGTGGCTGAGCACCGCCAGGAACTGGTCCTTGGCGGTGTTCGCGGCCTGCGCCTCGCGCAGCGCCGCCTCGGCGCGCTGCTCGCTGGTGCGGGCCTGGAACTCGCTGGCGCGCAGCGCCTCGTCGGCGCGGCGACGCTCCGTGACGTCGTAGTTGATGCCGATGGCCCGCACCGGCACGCCCGTCGGCGCATCGGCCTCGATGACGCCGCGCCCGACCAGCCACCGCACGGTCCCGTCGGGATGCACGACGCGAAACTCGGCCGCGTAGGCGCCTCCATGGTGCTCCACCGCCTCGGTGACGCGGTCGCGCACCGCGTCGCGGTCGTCGGGGTGCATGAGCGCGAGGAAGTCGTCGAGCGAGCAGACGGTGGTGCTGGCGGGGAGGCCGAGGAGCGCCGCCTCGGCGGCATCGATGTGCGCGAGCCCCGTGCGGAAGTCGAGGTCCCAGCGCCCCATCCCCACGGCGCCGAGCGCGATCGCGAGGCGCCGCTCGGTGTCGCCGAGCCGTTCGCGCGTCTCGGCCTGCGCGGTGACGTCGATGGCGCACCCGAGGACGTGGGTCACGGCACCCTGCGCGTCGCGCAGCGTGCGCATGTACTCCCAGACCTGCACCCACCGCCCGTCGCGGTGCCGCACGCGATACTGCAGCGCATCGCTCTCGCCGCGCCCCTCGGCGAGCGCCGTGCAGCGCGCGATCGCCTCGGCGCGATCGTCGGGATGGATGCGCGACTGCCACCAGCGCGGCGATGGCGGCACCTCGTCGTGGCGCCAGCCGACGAGCTGCAGGAGCCCCTCGCTGCGCGTGACGCCGTCGGCGCGCACGTCCCACTCGAAGACGATGCCGTTGATGGCGGCGAGGGCGATCATGAGGCGCCGCGCACTCGTCTGCGCCTCGGCCTCGCTGGCGGCGAGCGCGGCCTGCATCGCGCGCTGGGCGGTGATGTCGATCGTGCAGCCGACGAGGCCCCGCACGCGCCCCTCGTCGTCGCGCAGGATGCGCATGTGATCCCAGACCCAGACCCAGTAGCCGTCGCGATGCAGCACGCGATACTGCGCGTCGGAGTGGTCGAGGCCGCGCGACAGGATCTCGTCGCCGCGCGCCCGCGCGGCGGCCAGGTCGTCGGGGTGGATGCGCGAGTGCCACCACCCCGCGTCGACCGGGACCTCGTGCGGGGCGAAGCCGAGGAGGCGCTGCAGGCCGTCGGTGCGATGCACCCGGTTGGCGCCGATGTCCCACTCGTAGATGATGCCGTTGAGCGCCGCCAGCGCCACGCGCGTGCGTCGCTCCACCTGCGCGGCGAGCTCCTGCCGTTCGCGCACCTCGGTGATGTCGGTGACCGACCCTACGCCACGCAGCGGCGTCCCGCTCACCGGGTCGTAGGTGAGCTCGGCGCGCGTGCGCACCCACCGGAGCGCGCCATCGGCGGGGCGGTGGATGCGGAGTTCGTGGTCGAGGAGCGGGGCGCGCGCGGCGATCGCCGCGCGGAAGGCGGCATCGGCGCCCGCACGATCGTCGGGATGCACGAGCGTCGACCAGGTCGCGTGCGACGGCTCGGCATGGGGCGGCAGGCCGTAGATCGCGCGCAGCGCGTCGCTCCACCACGTGTCCATGGTGCGCATGTCGGTGTCGAAGATCCCGACGCTCCCGGCGCGCTGCGCGAGCTCGAGCCGCTCATGGTAGGCGCGCGCGGCGTCGGCCGCCTGCGCCTCGGCGGTGACGTCGAGCGCGACGCCGGCCACCGGCCAGCTCCCGCCGTCGGGACGTCGGCGCCCGACGACGCGGATCGTGCGCGCCGGGCGATCGGCCGTGGGGCGCAGGCGCCACCGCACGTCCACCGGCTCCCCGAGGTCGCGTGTGGCCTGCGCGACGGTGCGCACGAGGAGGTGGTCGACCGGTTCGATGACGGCGAGGAGCTCGCGCGAGGTGACCATCGTGCGCGGCGGAAGGCCGAGCAGCGCCCCGATCGACTCGTCGAACCAGACCAGCTCCAGCGACTCGTGCAGCAGCCACTCGCCGATGCCGATGACCGCGCTCGCGCTCGCGAGCCCCGTGCCCGGCACGAGCAGCGGCGGCGGGACCGGCGTGGTGGCGAGTGGCGTGACCGCTGGTGGCGCGCCGGTCGGGAACGACTGCTGCTGCGACACGCCGGAGGGTGAAGGAGTGAGCCATCGGACGCGGACGGGACCGCCACGGGCGTCACGAGATCCGATGCGCCGCGCCGCCGGACATTGCATGCGGCGGGCGAGCGCGACCATCGGGCGCGACCCGATACCGTTCGCCGACCGGGTCGCGTGCCCCGCATGCGACGCGGCCACTATCGTGGGCGGTGCGTGCACCGGCCATGCCGTGCCGTCCTCCCTCGCCTCCCCATGCGCCGCTTCCGCCCCACGCGCCGGCTCCTGCTGCGCACGCTCGCCGCCCTCGTCACGCTCGTCGCCATCGCGATCGCCGCCACGCGCACGGGGCGCTACCTGGTGCGCGCCGCGTGGGAGGAAGGGCGGCTCCTCGCGCGTCGGCGCCCGATCGCCGAGATGCTCGCGGACGACGCGGTGCCCGAGGCGACACGCGCCAAGCTGCGCGTGGTGCTCGATGCGCGCCGCTTCGCGCTCGACTCGCTGGGCCTGCGCGCGGGGGGCGAGTTCACCACCTTCTCGCGCCTCGACCGCGACACGCTCGTGCTCGTGCTCAGCGCCGCCTACCGCGACTCGCTCGCCTTCCGCACCTGGTGGTTCCCGGTGGTGGGGGCGGTGCCGTACAAGGGGTACTTCGACTTCGCGGCGGCGCGCCGCGACTCGCTGCGCACCGATGCCGACGGCTACGACGCGGTGCTGCGCCCCGCCTCCGCCTTCAGCACGCTCGGCTGGTTCGACGATCCACTCGTGCCGACGACGCTGGCGCTCGATTCATTGTCGCTCGCCGAGACGGTGATCCACGAGCTGGTGCACACGACGTACTACGCGCCGGGCGAGGCGGTCTTCAACGAGAGCCTTGCAAACTTCGCGGGGACGCGCGGCGCGGAGCGCTTCTTCCGCGCACGCGGCCAGCAGCGCGCGGCCGACGAGGTGGCGCGTCGCTGGCGGACGGAGCTCGTGCTCGGCGCGTTCTGGGAAGGGCTGCACGCCTCGCTCGACTCGGCCTTCCG
>JALOPO010000304.1 GCA_025453855.1 Gemmatimonadaceae bacterium | reverse complement strand
GCCCACAGGTCGGCGAACGAGGCCTCGAGCACCTCGCCGTCGTTGAGCCCCGGGACGATCACCATCTGGCAGTGGAACTGGATCCCACCGGCCGCGAGGCGCGTGAGCTGCTCCACGATGTTCGGCACGCGCGGATTGTTGAGCAGCACCTTGCGCGCCTCCCAGGGTGTCGCGTGCACGCTCACGTAGAGCGGCGAGAGGCGATACTCGAGGATCCGCGCGATGTCCTTCTCCTTCACGTTGGAGAGCGTCGCGAAGTTGCCGTACGCGAACGAGAGGCGGTAGTCGTCGTCGCGGATGTAGAGCGGCTTGCGCAGCCCCTTCGGCAGCCCCTCGATGAAGCAGAACTCGCAGCGGTTCGCGCAGCGCCGCACCGTCGGCGGCTCGAGTTCGATGCCGAGCGACGCGCCCTCGGGACGCACGACGTGCAGCGTGGCGTCGCGGCCATCGGGAAAGCGGACCTCGACGTCGAACGACTCTTCGGCGGTCAGGAACTCCCAGTCGAGGAAGTCATCGACGGCGCGCCCGTTCACCGTGCGCAGCTCGGTGCCGCGCACGATGCCGATCGCCTCGCCCAGGTCGCCCGGGGCCACCGCCGCCACCCGCACCATCGTCGTCCGCTCCCTGCCAGGACCGTCGTGCGGCGCTCCATCCCCGTCCTGCCGGATACGCCGAGCCGCGCCACCGGAGGCCCGGGGCGCGGCTCACCAAACGTACGAGGTCAGGCGTCGGAAATCAATGTCGGACTTCGACTTCCGCCCACTGCACCATCGCCTCGCCCCTCACCGCACCCGGTAGCGGAAGGCGACGATCCCGGCGCCCTTCGCGTCGACCGCGAGCGACTCGCCGCTCCCGGGCTGCACCGCCGCCTTGGTGGTGGCCGTACCGGTCGTGACGACCTGCTCCTGCGCGTTCAGGAACTCCACCGTGATCGTGAACTGCCCGGCGGGCTTGGTCGGCGGCACCTGCACGTAGGCACCGAAGCGCGCCCCGTCGGCCAGCGGCGAGAACTGCGTCACCTGCACGATCGGCGTGATCGCATCGCGCGCCTTGCCGTACGCGAGCAGCGAGTCCTGCAGCACCTTCATCTGGGCGTTCTGCGCCGGCGTGAGCGTGACCGTCTGCCCGGGACGCGGCTCCTTCCCCTTGTTGGCGGCGGTCTGGATCGCGCGACGGCGCCCGCGGATCACGTTCTGCCCCAGCTCGTACAGGTCGCGGTTGTTCGGGTCGAGCGTGCGCAGCTTGGCGAAGTACGGCGCGATCTCCTCGAAGCGTCCGGTGTTGTTGAGCGCCACCGCCGTGTTGTACAGCGCGTCGCGGCTCGCCGGGTTGCGCTTGAGCGCCATCCCGTAGACCTGCATCGCCGGCCCGTACTGCTCGCTCTTGGACAGTTCGCTCCCCACGTCGACCAGCTGCGCGTCGGTGACCGAGGTGCCGGCCTGCGTGACCTCCGCGACGAGCTTGGCCGCCGCGGCGCTGTCGAGCTTCGCGCCGCCGCTCTCGAGGCGCATGATGCGGAGCCGCGTGCTGAAGTCGCTCGGGTTCGACTCCAGGTAGCGACGGTACGCCGCCACGGCCTTGCCCTGCAGCTCCTTCTTCTTCGCCGCATCCTGCTGGTCCACGGCCGCGTTCTGGTAGACCGCGCCGAGGTTCTGCAGCATGCTCTCGTGCACCTTGCGGGCGGTGGTGTCCTTCGAGCCGGCCGTCACGTCGGCGGCCTTCGTGAACCACTCGATCATCCCGGTCGTGTCCTCCTTCGTCTGCGCGACGTTGGCGAGGACGTTGTACGCGTAGTACGACCTGGGATCGAAGAGGATCGCGCGCCGCGCGTACGCGGAGGCGGAGTCGAGCTCGTTGCGGTTCAGGAAGTCGACCGACTTGTTGATGTTCGAGCCCCAGATGCCGTTCGTGTACAGCTTGAGCGAATCGCCGCACTCGGGCTTCTCGGTGCGCGCCGCCGCCACGGCGCTGTCGATCGCCAGGTGGAGGTCGACGCGGCCGGTCGGGTCGGCGGTGTAGCCGATCTTGCCGCGCGACTCGACGACGCCCGTGCCGGGGACCTCGAGCCAGGTGATGAGTGCCTGCGCGAGCACGAAGTTGCGCCCCGCCTGGTTCTTGAAGGCCGTCGGGTTCTCGGTCAGCGCCTTCACCGTGGCGGCGAGCGCCTTGGCCTTCGCCTCGGGCGTGACGTCCTTCCGGAAGGCCCCGCCGAACGCGATGTTCGCCGTGATGAGCCCCGGCTCGTTCTGCGTGGGGATGTCGCACTTCGGCGCCTGGGCACCGAGCACGGAGGTACCGAGGGCGAGCACCGCGAGCGTCGCGGAGGGCCGCGACCACGTGCGCATGGGCATGCGGGATTCGTCTCCGGGAATCGGATCGAATGAATGGACGGAGCGACCGTCGTGGCCGCTCCCGGAACTGCAGCGGCCGGCCCGGGGCCGGCGCGGTGGCGAAGTATAGTCCGGCCGGCCACCCACGATCCGCGCGGTGCATGTCGCGTGCCGATCTCAGGCACGCCAGCGGTAGCTCGCCCCGGCACCCGTGTTGAAGAGGACGATCTCGTCGTCGTCGTGCAGTCGGCCAGAGCCGCGCAGCACCTCGAGCGCCGCCAGCGCGCACCCCCCCTCCGGTGCCGCGTCGAGACCGGTGGCCGAAGCGAGCCGGCGCGTCGCCCCGCGCATCACGTCGTCGGGCACCGCCACCGCCGCACCGCCGCTCGCCCGCATGGCCGCGAGCAGCAGGCGGTCGCCGAGCGGCCCCGGCACGCGAAGCCCGCTGGCGTAGGTCTGCGGATCGATCCATGGCTCGGCCGACGCGGCGCCGCCCTCGAAGGCGCGCACCAACGGCGCACAGCCCGCCGCCTGCGCGATCAGCACGCGTGGGCGCGGCATCGCCGCCGGGAGCCACCCGGCGCCCTGCATCTCGCCGATCGCCTTCCAGATGCCGACCGTCCCCTCGCCCCCGCCGGTCGGATAGACGAAGGCCGTCGGCAACCGCCAGCCAAGCTGCTCGGCCAGTTCGTAGCCCATCGTCTTCATCCCCTCCACGCGGTACGGCTCGCGCAGCGTGGAGACGTCGAACCAGCCATGCGCCGTCGCCCACGCGCGCGCCTCGCGCCCCGCGTCGCCGATGTGCCCGTCGACCAGGACGAGCGTGGCGCCGAACGCGTCGATCGTGTCGAGGATCGGCGGTGGCGTCGTGCGTGGCGCCCAGATGCGCACCGGCATCCCCGCTGCGGCGCCGTACGCGGCGAGGGCGGCGCCGGCGTTGCCCGCGGTCGGCACCGTGAGCCCCGGCAGGCCGAGCGCGCGCGCACGCGTCACCGCCAGCGCCATCCCGCGCGCCTTGAACGACGCGGTCGGATTCTGCGCCTCGTCCTTGATCCAGAGCCGCGCGATGCCGAGCGCGCTCGCCAGCGCCGGCACCTCGATGAGCGGCGTCCCCCCCTCGCCGATGGAGACCACCGGCTCGTCGTCGTGCACCGGGAGCACCGCGCGATAGCGCCACAATCCCCGCCCGGCATGATCGATTGCCGCGTCGCGCGATGCCGGCATCGCGACCTGCGCGAAGAGCGGCCGCGCACAGGCCGGGCAGAGCGATGCGGGGCGCGCGGCATCGACCTCCGTCGCG
>JALOPO010000303.1 GCA_025453855.1 Gemmatimonadaceae bacterium | reverse complement strand
TCGTGGGACTGGCGGCGCTCAGTCCGCACCCGCAGCTGCTGCAGTACATGCTCGTGGGCAGCGGCGTCTTCTCCTTGTGGGTCGCCTTCGGCATGGGCGCTGCCTCGCCGCCCCGTGCGGTCGCCGTGCGTCGCCTCGCCTTCGCGCTCGGCGCGGTGCTCCTTGGCGGCGCGATCAGTGCGGTGCAGTACCTCCCGGTGCGCGAGTACACCGCCTTCTCGCCACGCGCCGGCGGCGCGCGCGGCTACGACTACAACACGAGCTTCTCGTTCCCACCCGAGGAGCTGATCAACACGCTGATCCCCGAGTTCACGGGGATCCTGCGCGACTACTTCGGTCGCAACGGCATCCACCTGCACAACGAGTACGTGGGCGCCGCCGTCTGGGTGCTCGTCGTCGCCGCGTTCCGCCGCCAGGTGCGCGAGCGGCAGACCTGGCTCTGGCTCGGCATGGCGATCCTCTTCACGCTCTGGGCGCTGGGCGGCTTCACGCCGTTCTACCGCCTGATCTGGGCGATCGTCCCGGGTACCAAGTACTTCCGCGCGCCGAGCACCGTCTTCTTCGTGGCGCAGCTGGCGCTGGCGATGCTCGCCGGGCTTGGCGCACAGGGGGCGCTGCTGCGACCGGTCTCGCGCCGCTTCCTGACCATCGGCGCCGTGGTGGCGGTCGCGATCACCCTCGCCGGGGCGAGCGGGATGCTGACCGGACTCGGTGGGGCGTTCGCCGGGCCGGGGCGCGAGCTGATGGTCGAGGCGAATGCGACGCACGTCATGACGGGGACGTTGCGGGCGATGGCCTTCCTCGCGTTGACGCTCGCGCTCCTCTGGTCGGTCGGGGCAGGGAAGCTGCGCCCCGCCCTCGCCTCGTGGGCACTGGTGGCGATCATCGTGGTCGACCAGGCGACGGTGCTCAACCGCTACTGGCTCTTCTCGGAGAAGGCGAGCGTCATCTACGCGCCCGACGCCACGATCGCGCACGTGAGGCAGGCGACGGCGACGGAGCCGGGGCGTGTCCTCGCACTCCCGATGGGTGACGGTCTCGTCGCACGGGACGCGATGCTCACCGGCTCGGGGCTCATGGCCGCACGCGTCCGCAGCGTGACCGGGTACCACGGGAACGAGCTCGCGCGCTACCAGGCGCTGGTGGGCGGCGAGGCCGAACTCGCCAACCTCCTCGATGGCAACCCGAACGTGCAGCAGCTCCTCAACATGCGCTGGATCCTGTCGGGGGTGCCGGACATGTCCGAGCTCCCGTTCAGGGGCGGCGGCCCGCGGCGCGTCGCCGGCCCCGCGCGCAACGCGAGCGGCTCCATGGTCTACCTGCACGAGCTGCGCGAGCCGAACCCGTTCGCCTGGGTCGCGCCGGTGATCGTCAAGGCGCCGGACGAGGCGACGCTGCAGACGATCCTCGATCCGCGCTTCCCGGTGGCCTCGGTCGCCCTCTTCGACACCAGCGCGGCGGTGCAGGGGCGCACCGATCTGGCCGCGCCGCCGCCCGTGCTCACGCTCCCGGTCCGTACCACGAAGTACGAGCCCGGGGCGATCGACCTCGAGCTCGGCGCCCCTGCGCCGGCCGGCTCGGCGCTCGTCGTCTCCGAGAACTTCTATCCCGGCTGGACCGCGACCATCGACGGCAAGCCGGCCGTGGCGCATCGCGCGATGTACACGCTGATCGGCGTCCCGCTCGAACCCGGTGCGCGCCGCGTCTCGCTGCGCTTCACCAGCGCGACCTACGAGACGGGGAAGACCGTCACGCTCGTGGCGCTCGCGCTCGCCCTCCTCCTCCTCGGCGCCGGGGTCGTGCTCGGGCGCCGCACGCCGACGTCCGGTGTCGCCACAGGCTGAGACGATGCGTGGCGAGAGCGCGGTGCCGACGATGACGAACACCGTCGCCGCCGTGGCCGCGCAGCCGGCGGTGCCGATCGCGCCGGCGAGCGGGCGCCCCGCGCTGCCGGTCGAGCTGCTCGGGCCCGACGCCCGCGCCGTGGTCATCATCCCGACCTACAACGAGCGCGACAACGTCGCGCGGATCATCGCCGCCGTCCTCGCGCAGGACGCCCGGCTCGACGTGCTCATCGTCGACGACGGGTCGCCCGACGGCACGGGTGCGATCGTCGACGAGCTGGCACGCGAGAACGGGCGCGTGCACGCCCTCCACCGCGCGAAGAAGCTGGGGCTGGGCACCGCCTACGTGGCGGGCTTCCGGTGGGCGCTGACGCAGGGCTATGCGGCCGTCTTCGAGATGGACGCCGACTTCTCGCACGACCCGGGACACCTCGCCTCCTTCCTGCGGGCCATCGAGTCGGCACACCTGGTGCTCGGCTCGCGCTACCGCGACGGCAAGGTGACCGTCGTGAACTGGCCGATGTCGCGGCTCCTCCTCAGCTTCTTCGCGAACGCCTACGCGCGCGTGGTCACCGGGCTCCCGCTGTGGGATGCGACGGGCGGCTTCAAGTGCTTCCGCCGCGAGGTGCTGGCCGCGATCGATCTCGACGACGTACGGTCGAACGGCTACGCCTTCCAGATCGAGATGAGCTTCCGGGCATGGCGGAAGGGATACCGGATCGCCGAGCTCCCGATCGTCTTCACCGACCGAACGGAGGGCGAGAGCAAGATGAGCAAGCGGATCGTGCGCGAGGCCGTCTGGATGGTCTGGCGGCTCCGCTGGTGGGCGATCACGGGGCGGCTGTGAGCGGAGCGCCTGCGGGCGACCCACCTGCGACGGACGCGCTCGCGCACGCGGCAGGACGGCGGTTCTGGAAGGCGAGCGGCTCGGGCAACGACTTCGTCTTTCTCGACGCCCGCGCCGCGGGGAGTGCGCCCGATCCGCTCGAGACGGCGGACGCCATCCGCGCGCTGTGCGCGCCGCACCTTGGCATCGGGGCCGACGGGGTGGTGTTCATGACCGCCGGCGCGCAGCCCGAGGCGGCGGCGGCCATCCGCTACTACAACAGCGACGGTTCGCGGGCGCGTCTCTGCGGTAACGCGTCGTTGTGCGCGGCGCAAATGGCCGTCGAGCTTGGACTTGCGGCGCGTCATCTCGAGTTCGGCCTGATCACCGACGCCGGGCGGCTCGCGGCCCGTGCCGGGGATGCGTCGGCCGGCACGATCGAGCTGCCCGGGGCGACGTCGGTGCGGCCCGACGAGGTCGACGCGCGCACGAACGGCGAGCAGCGGATCGGCTTCGCCACGGTGGGCGTGCCGCACGTGGTCGTCCTGGTCGAGGATGCGTCCAAAGTCGCAATCGACGAGCGCGGTGCGGCGCTGCGTCGCAGCTCGCCGGAGCGGCCGGACGGGGCCAACGTGAACTTCGTGTCCGCCGGCTCGACGCCGGACGGCGTCCGTGGGCTCCGAACGTTCGAGCGTGGCGTGGAAGGCGAGACGCTGGCCTGCGGGACGGGCGCCCTTGCCACGGCCGCGCTGCTGACCGCGTGGGGGCTGATCGCACCCGGCACGCCCGTGGCGCTGCGCACGGCGTCGGGCCGCGTGCTGACCGTGCATCCGGCGAGCGGCGATCGGGTGATCCTGGCCGGTGAGGGGCGCATCGTCTACGAGGGCACGCTGCGCCACGTGCGCTGACGTCACGGCCACGTGTCGGCCGAACGCGCCGCGATGTGCGGAGCGGGACCGGCT
>JALOPO010000013.1 GCA_025453855.1 Gemmatimonadaceae bacterium | reverse complement strand
GATGCCGTTGATCTTGTTGACGATGTCGCGCAGCAGGTAGCCGCTGACCATGCGGTTCTGCACGCCCTTGAACACGTTGGCGATGACTTCGCGCTGGCTTCCCTTTTCTCCGCTACCGGCCAAGGCGCGCAGGTAGGCGAACAAGCCCAAGCCGCGCGAACCATCAGCGCGGCGGGTCTCGTCCTGGTTGATGAAGGCCAGCAGCTCGTCGCCGGTGAGGCCGTCCCCGCGCGCGGCCCAGTCGCGCCACCGGTATGGCGCCTCGATAATGGGCTGATACCGCTTGCCGTCGAGTTCGGCCTCTTGCTCATGGACCGCCTCGAGGTCGTCGAAGAACTTGAGGAACATCACCCATGTGAGCAGTGGCAGGCGATCCACGTCTCCGTTGAGCCCCTTGTCCTTGCGCAGGATCTGGCGCGCGGTGCCGATCAGCGCCGACAGGTTCTCGCGGGTGGTGAGTGGCGTCTTGGCCTTGCGCACTTCGCGAGGCTTCTTCGCGACGGTGGTGTCGGCGGAGGTAGCGGCAGCAGCCGAACGTGTGGAGCGGGGCATCGACTCGGGCAATCGCGTGGATTGTAGTTACTGGTAGAGTGCGCTCTGCAGCTGGGAGACGGCGTCCTTCATGCCCCGAACGCCACCGAAGTGGCGGGTGGCGATCTCGGCCGGGCTGCCGTAGCGGTCGAATGGCTTGACCTTCATCAGCTCCGACAGTGTGCTGAACTGCAGGATGCCTCGCTCGACGTAGCGTTCGAGCAGCAGCGACAGAATCTCGCGCGCGGTGTCACCGTACAGGGCGAACAGGTCCTGCGCCCGGCGACGGGCCGCTTCGGCCCGTTCGCGGCGCGTGAGCAGCGGTGCATTCCAGGCTAGGTGGCACAGCAAGTCCAAGGGGTCGGCATCGCGCTGTTCGCTGCTGGCGGCCAGCTCCTCGAAGCTGATGCCGCGCTCGGTCAACTCACGCAGCACTTCGCTGCGCGTGTCAGGGTTGGCCCAGGCCGATTGCAGGGCCTCTCGGTTGGGGTATAGGGTGCGCACGGCGCGGCCTGAGAACTCTGTGTACTTGACCACCTGAAGCTTCTTGCCGTCGGTGTCGAGGTCGTACACGAGGTGGCCGATGACTTCGACTTCGCCGCCGTCGACGTAGAACTTGCGCGGCTCGGTCGGACGCTCCTTGATGAGCAGGCCGCCTACGTCCGCGCCGTTCTGTTCTTCAGCAACCTTGTTCTCGGCAGGTGCGGCTTCGGATGGCGCTTCAGGGGCCGTTTCCGTGACGCCAACCTGTTCGCCATCCTCGTCGACCGTCACTTCCTCGATCAGCGCGGGCGCACCATCGAAGTCCGGGTCGGCAAAGTGCCGGGTTGCCGTGCCGGTGAAGTCGATGATGCTGAAGTACTCCTTCCCGTAGTCGACCTTCAGCCGTGTGCCGCGCCCGACGATCTGCTTGAACTCGGCACGCGAGCCGACGACGCGTGCCAGTACCACGTTCTTGACCATCTCGGCATCGACTCCGGTGGTCAGCAGCTGGGAGGTAGTGAGGACGACTGGCGCCGGCTTGTCGACGTCCTGGAAATGCGCCAGATGGGTCAGGCCGATAGGGCCTTCGTCGGCGGTGACGCGGCAGACGTAGTCCGGGTGCTGCTTGACAAGATCGCTGTTGAGGTTGACCAGCTCCTGTCGCATCTCCGCGGCGTGTTCCTGGTCGACGCAGAACACCAGCGTCTTTGCGAAGCGGTCGGTGCCTTTCAGGAAGTTGGTCAGATGCCGGGCCATCGCTCGCGTCCGGGCACGCAGGGCCACGACACGCTCGAAGTCCTTGGTCTGGTACTCGTCGTCGGGCACCTCGCGGCCGTAGCGGTCCAACTCGTCCTTGCTCGGCCGCCATCCGGCCGCATCGACGGTAGTGATCACCCGATGCACGCGGTAGGGTGCGAGGAAGCCGTCCTCGATGCCCTGGCGCAGGCTGTAGGTGTAGACGGGATTGCCGAAGTACTCGTAGCTGTCGCGCGACTCTTCGCGCAGCGGCGTCGCCGTCATGCCGAACTGCACCGCCGGAGCGAAGTAGTCCAGCACCGCGCGCCACGCGCTCTCGTCGCGACTGGAGCCTCGGTGGCACTCGTCGACGATGATCAGGTCGAAGAAGTCAGGTCGGTACTGCCGGAAGACGTCGGTGCTGGAGGTGGAAAGCGCCTGGTAGATGCCGAAGTACATGTCCCGGCTCTGGCTCACGTCGCCGCCAGCAATCTTGTGCCGTGCATCACCGAACGGCGCGAACATCTTGGCCATCGGGTCGTCGACAAGAATGTTGCGGTCGGCCAGGAACAGGATCTTGGGCCGGCGGTACTCGCCAGTGCGGTTCCAGCGGCTGCTCCAAAGCTTCCAGCAGATCTGGAACGCAACGCACGTCTTGCCGGTGCCTGTGGCCAGCGTCGCGAGGACGCGCTTGTCGCCCCGCAGGATCGCCTCGATCACGCGCTGAATGGCAATCTGCTGGTAGTAACGGGGCACCTTGCCCGACACCAGGTTGAACGGCTCCAACAGGTGTGATGCGGCTTCTTGGGGAAGACGCGCCGCAGCGGTCAGTCGGGCAAACAACTCGTCGGGTGTGGCGTAGCGGTCGACCTCGCGCTCGGTCCCCGCGGTGTAGTCGATCTCGATGATGCGGTGGCCGTTGGTGGCGTAGGCGAACTTGAGCCCCAGTATCTCCGCGTACTCGCGCGCCTGCTGCACGCCAGTTTCGGCGGGCAGGCCGACCTCCTTGGCTTCGACGACTGCGAGGGCATAGTCGCGTCGGTAGTACAGCAGGTAGTCGGCGCGTTTCTGCCTGCCGCGACGCACCTTGCCGCCGGCCACGATGATGCGGCCGTTGGTGAAGCTGCGCTGTTCGCCGATGACGTGTGGCGGAGAGCCCCAGCCAGCCTCAATGAGCTTGGGCGTGACGAACTCGCGGCAAGTGTCCGCCTCGGTGATCACGCCATCTCCCATCACCTCTCCCTTGACCGTGGGCCTCTACGGGAACTCGTTGGACGGAACGATCCCACCAATGTTGAGAGCCTGAGCTCGACATATTCTAGCCGGCTCACCGCGCGAGCCAGATCACCGAAGATTGGGTCGGCGCAAGCCGGGGGACTATGGCCGATCCAACAGGCTGCTGGACCGTTCCGCGAGGGCAGTGAGGTTTGCCAACGTCGGCTCGCAGGACGAGGCTCCAACCCTCCCCTCGGCCCTGGATCGGCGTCCGCCGGTTGTGCCAACCGCCCCCGTGACATGAGGGGGACAACAGCGTCGACCGAAGCCGATGGGCGACCCTCCGTCGCGCCGGCGCCCCGACTCGCGCCGACCGAGGTCACCCGCGGGTGGGCGGCGCTCCTCCAGCAGCTTGTCGAGGTCGACCCGCCGGCGCGCCCCTCCTGCCACGGCGCGAGGCGCTTTGTCGCCAGCGTCGCGCCGACGGCGGTGAGATACCAGGCGAGATGGCGCTCGAGGGCTTCCGGCCCGGGGAGCCGGAACCTGCCGGGCCCTAGGATCGGCCCATCTGCCGGAGTCAGAGGAAGGCTGCCGACCGGCTCGTTGGGGGCGTAGGCGAGGGCGGACCGGACGACCGCTTCCCGGGGCAGGGCGACGCCGGTGGGGGCGTCGCGGACGTCGTTGTGCCGGAGGCAAACCGTAGGCGGCGCGGGCTCGGCGGCGGCGGCGCGCTCGTAGGCGTTGGCGGGCGTCGTGCCCGAGCCGACCCGTCCGTAGCGGAGCCCCTGCGCGCGCCCGGCGCATCGGAGGGGTGGCGGGTCTGATAGGTCATGGGCGGTAAAGAGACGCCGTCCGCGACGCGCCCCGACGGGCCACACGACGACAACGCTCTAGATGCCAGCCCGCACCCCACCCCACACGACCCTGGGACCGCCACCCAACTGCCCCGAGCTTCCCCCTTTGGCACCGACTTGCGCGTCATTCAATGGAGAGTGCGCGGTGTGCGCTGTCCACTGCTCGTTGACTGGGCGGCGGTGGCGCAAATGAGCGTGGATCCAGTCGGGGGCTCGAGGGATGCTCCCGGAGGAGGTGGGAGCTGGCTACCGAACTGCTGTCCGTGGTGATGACGGGGGGGAGGTGGTAGGGTTCCGGCATGCTCTCGCTGCTTGATCCGGGGCTCGACTCGGCCATGCTCCACCAAGCCACCCGGCAGGCCGATGCCGCGCTGTTCGGCTTCTGGGTGCAGGTCGGCACGCTCGTCGCGGCAGTCTTCGCCGGCTACTTCGCCTGGACAGCCGCCCACGCCGCGCAGGTGCAGGCCAAAGCCGCTACCGACCAGACCGCGCTCCTCGCCCGCGACGTCGCTTACCTCGCGGACGAAGCCCGCGCCGCGTCCCGCCTCGCCGCCATTCGACTCGGCCGGCGGCTCCGCCTGCTGGCGGAGAACGCGCTCTCCCGGCCGACCGTCGCCCGCACGCTTGATGAGACTCTCACACAGGCGTGCCGCGGCATCACGCTCTCAGGCACCGAGGCACAGGCCCTCGACAGCTTCGAGGCCGAGTGCGTGCCGCACCTACCGGCCCTGCGTGACGAGGACTTGGCCGCAGCCGTTCGTGCCCTCTTCACTGCGTTCCGCACGCTCATCGCCGACCAGCCCGCGCGGAGTGAGGAGCGCCGCGCCGTTGTCGCCAGCATCCCGCCTGCCGAGACCGACGCAGACAACACCCGCTGGCAGCACGACCTCGCCGCAGGCTTGGCCGCCGCCCCGCACCACGCCCGTGGCATGACGCAGTTCCTCGCATTCCGGCGCGACCTCGAAATCGTGCGCGCCCGGCTCGCCGCTTACGACCCCGCCCAGCCCGCCCCGGCGCCTCCGAAGACCCGCGCGCGCTGACGGTCCGGCCCGCGCAGCAACTCAGCGCGCCGATTCGGGCAGAATCGCCTTCGTGCGCGCGTCTCGCACTGTGACCGCGCGGCGCCATCGGGCGGCGGCCTCGAGGAGCGCGGGGGCACTCGCCGAAGCATGGCTCGCGTGGCGCATCGCGCCCCACGGCGTCGGAATCGGGTTGTTGAGGCCCCACGTCCCGTAGGGCGTCATCGCAGCGCGGGCCGCCGCATCCGTCGGGGTCGGGAGCCGAGGCAGATACTCGGCGCGAGAACAAGGAAGCAATGAGCTCTCTGACCAAGCCTGCGTCCTAAAGGAGCCGGCTCGCCAAGCCGATCCGGATCGACTTCGGGATCGGGATACTCAGTCGATCCGGATCAGCGTCCGACCCGGATCGTCCCGCGATCCGGATCGGGGCGCGGCCCGCCACCATGTCCGAGCGGTCACCGGCCCTCGTCGATGCGGCCTCTCCCCCCGCCATCCACGCCCGGGCGGGCGCCCCCAGCCTGGCGCGCCAGACTCTCCGTGCCGGGCCGACGGCGGTACCCCTCGGGGCGCCCTGCCGGTCCGGCTCCCCTGCCTCGCCGGCTCGACCGACCGGAGGAGTGAAGGGGGGAGACCAGAGCAAGGAAGGCAGGATGCAGAAGATCGAGCCTGGGTCGGCCCGTTGGAACGAGATCCTCGAGGTGGCGCGCGCCCTGCGCGAGCGAGGCGCTCTCACCGTCAGGCGGCTGCGGGAGGATGCGAGCTGCAGCGGTGAGGTGGCAGGGCGCATCCTCGTGACGGTGCATCAGGAGACGCAGGCGCCGACGGGTGCCGAGGCCACGTCCGAGAGCGAGTCGCAGAGCTTGGCTGCCGACACGTTCGAGGGCGGCGCTGAGGAGCAGTGGACGGAGGCGGCAGCGCGGCTCAAGCGCATCGCCCTGCAGGCACGGAGCGAGTATGGGGCGCAGGTGGCGACCAGCCGGGATGCGGAGATCCGGCGACTCTTGCAGAACGTCCACGAGCTGCAGGAGGAGCGCAGCAACCTTCTGGATGTGCTCAAGGGCGCTCACGAGGATGCAGCGGCCACACGCGCGATGGCGGAAGCCGAGCGCGCCGCGCACGCCCTCAGCGCCCGAGAGGCGGACGAGGCGAGGGGGCGAGGTGCGCGGGCAGAGGAGGAGGTCCAGCAGCTGCGAACGCAGGTGGCGCGCGAAGTGGCGAGCCACGCGCAAGCCGCGGAGGCGCTGACCAGGGCGAGCGCCGACCTGAGGTCCGCGCTGGCTCGCGCAGAACAGGCCGAGGCCGAGACGAGGCGGCTCGCCGAGGGGCTCGTAAACGAGAAGACGGAGGCCGCTCGTTTGCGCGGGGAGCTCGAGGCGACGGGACGCGCCATGGCCGACCTCCGCGCTCTGTTCGACTCCATGCGCGTGGGCACGCAGCGTCGCGTCCACGTCCGCAAGCCGGCGGTGAGGAAGACGACGTAGGCTCCGCGGTGCACCCCGGCGTGCGGGCGAAAAGACCCGCACGCCGGGCCCTCCGAGCCGCCGACTCATGCCATGCCCTTGTTGTAGCCTCGACCGGTCACAGCCCGAACCAATGGGGTGGCAAACCGTTGCCGTGACCCGATTTGACCCGACAGCCGCGCCGACGGTCGGTCGAGTTGTTCGGTACGGACAACCAAATCTCGCCGATGAAGAAGATGTCCAAGCCGTACAAAGCGCTGCCCTAAGTGCGTGACCCGGCGTGACCCGAGCCGTGGGCTGCCCGCGCCCGCACAAGCGCCTCGCCGCCCCCCGCCACCAGCGGGCAGCCTGCCTCCGCGAGGACACTCGCATCACCACCTCAACTTCGGAGGCAGCATGCAGCGAAACCGCACGAACAAGGATCATGGCCCGTCGCGCCGTCGAACCAAGGCAGCCCGGGGACTCGCGCACCGTCTTTCCCTCGCCCAGCCGATCCGCTTCGCGGATCTCCACGCGCTCGTGCAGCCGCACCTGCGTGCCGGCCTGACGGCCAAGTGCCTCGGCGAGGAGGGGCGCTGGGGGACGTGGTCCCCCAGCACTGTACAGTCCGCATGGAGCGACGTCCACTCTGGGCTCGTGCACGCCGCGCTCTCGACCCTCGCCTCTGACGAGGCGAGCGTGGGGCGCGCGCGCTACGCGCTCGAGCACGGGACCGCAGGAGACGACATCCGAGCGCTCCTGCACCGCGTTCCTGAGGCGGTGGCGTCGTTGCGGAGCACGCCCGACTCGCGCCGCACCGCCCGCACGCGGGCCAGTCGGCTCCTGACGGCCCTCGTGTCAGGCTTCAGCGACAAGGCGCCCCTGCATCTCCGCACCTCGCGGCTCACCGGTGAATGGCAGCAGGTGGTCGCGGCGGTGCGCGCCCACCGCCCGGCGGTCACCGAGGGGGTCGTCACGGGCCTGATGCACCTGGCGGTGGCCTGCACCGCGGCAGAGCTCCGACCAGACGAGCTTCCGAATGAGCCGCTCGCCTTGGGGGAGCGCCTTGCGGTGCTTGTCCCGAAGCGCCAGACGCGGTTCGCTGTGCGCTCCGCCATGGGGCAACTGGCGGCCCTGCAGATCCCCGGGGTTCCGCACTGGCCCGTGCCCGCCCGACTCGTCGCCAGCCGTCGACTCGCCGGCACCGTCGCCGGCCATCTGGACATCGCTCGTCCAGTCGTCCCGGCGCTGGTGGCGCTCGTCGAGCGATGGCAGGCGCTGCGTCGCACCGGGGGCATCACCTGCGCGGAGACGACGTTGGACCACATGGAGGCCGCACTCCTCCGCATTGTGGCTTTTGCCTTTCACGCGGCACAGGCGGGGGTCGTCCCTGGCGACCTCGCCCGTACGCCGCGCCTCTGGTGGTGGTGGACGGAGCTACTGCCGATCTACCTCGACGAGCGCGAAGTGCAGCAACGCAGCGCGGTACGCGACGACTCTCTGCTCGGCGAAACCGAAGCCACGCCCGACGGGCTGCCCGCTCTTGTGGCCGTGCTCGTGTGGGCAGCCCGGACCGGCCTACTGCTCAAGGCATCTCCGGGGCTCTCCAGTGGCGTCGTGCCCTCCGTCCGAGCCGACGCGGACGCGGCGTGGCGCGCGGCGCAGCATGTGGCGGCCGTCCACACCAAGGGCCGCGTGCTCGCGCCGACGGCTGCCGCCGAGCGCGCCCAGGCGGAGGCGACATGGAGCACGGCGCGCGCGATGCTCGTGTCCGTGCTCGGCACCGAGGCGCCCGTCAAGAACAAGCGCGAGGCGGCGACCATGTTCTCCCTACCGTGGGCGCTCAGCTTCGCGTTGCCGTGGTGGACCGAGTGCGAGCTGCCCCGCCTGCTGGCGGTGCACGACGGCCTGCGAAGCCGGCTCGATGCGCAGGAAGACGAGCCCGTCGACCGCAGGACGCAGGCGAGCGAGTCGCACCCGGAACTCGACCGGGCGGCAGAGGCCTACCGCGAGGGCCTCCGGCAGTGGCTGGCCTTTGCCGCATTCGTCGGCGATCCCGTTCGCTGCCGCAACCACTGGGCCGCCCGCGTGGGCGTACGCAACACGGAGGTCACCATCGAGGCGACCTACGCGGCGGACGGGTCACTCGAGAAGATCACCCGGGTGGACTCGCACTATGGTGGGACCAACGCAGCTCACGAGCTCGGGAATGAGCTCGCGACGCTGAAGACGAGGAACTTCGGGCAGCGACACTGGCAGTGGCCTCGCGTCGCGGTGGATTACGGGTGGCTGGCCGAGTACCTCACGCACGTCTGGCTCCCCACGCTCAAGCGTCGGGGCCTGATCGCCGCCGACGCAACGATGCGGGACGCACTTCACGCCGGGTCGTTCGCGCTGTTCGTGACCGACGGCGGCAAGTGGCGGCGCCCGCGGCGCGGCAAGGCGACGCCTGGGGCATACGCCGATACCCACGGGCTCAGGGTGCGCTTCAGGGCTGCGCTGCTCGCCGCCCTGCGTGCCATGAGGCTGCACGAGTACGGGATCATCGGCGAGCCGATCCCTCTGGACGACGGCGAGGCCGCGCGGCGGTGGCCGTGGCTCCTCACCCCCCACGTGACACGCCTGTGGTGGGCGACGCACTGCCTGGGCGTCCTCGGACTCGACGGCGTCACGTTCGAGCGGTGCGACAGCACGGGACATGTCACCCGATTCGAGCCGGACGCCTTGGCAGCGCGCGCGACGACCGACCGCGTCAGCACCCTGAGGAAGGACTACTCGGTGCCCATCGACACCGCGAAGCACTCGGCCCTGAGCGAGGCCACCGACTGGCGCCATCCGCTCCTCCACCAGCGTTCCGTCGTTGACTACCTCGTGATGCCCGGCCGGCGTCCGAACTTCGCAGCCCTCTGGGATGCGTGGAGTCGTGCGGCCCGCGCGGGCGAGATAGAGCGCATGCCCCGCGCCCTCGCCATGGCATGGATGCGGCGGCGGCAGGGGGCCGATGTTCGCATCATCGCGGTGCGAAGCCGAAAGCCGCGCTGAGCGGACGCACGGCGGAGCAGTCACGCCGCACCGCGCCTCCACGAGGCGCGGTGCGGCGCGCTCATTCTGGGGCCGCGTTCTCTGTCAGCCGAACAGGTGGATCAGCAACGCCCGCCGGTGGGTGAGCACCAAACGTCGGGACATGACCCAGGGGGCCGGGCTGCCCGGTGGTGTAGCGAGCTCACGACCGTGCGCACCGGCGAGGCGCTGGATCTGCAGCGTGTCTGCCCACGCCGTGCCCAGCAGCCGGCGTTGCAAGTAGCGGCGCGCATGAGGCGGAAGCCGCAGGAGGTGGGCGACCTCGCCGAAGGTGAGCCAAGAGTGAGCGGTCAGTCGAGCACGCGACGCGCGCGCGGCTCCAGTCGGGGTCGGGGATGATGTCGTCATGTCTCGAGCGTACGGCGGCCTGCGAGCCGTCCGCGAGGGGCCCGTCGTGGAGAAGCAGCCCGCCCCCCAAGGGCAGTCGCTAGGCGCCGGTCGTGCCGTCACAGGTGTCCCCCCACGCATTCGGTAGCCGTATTGGGCAGGTGATGTCCCTCGCGGCTTCAAGCTGCGCGTGACGTCAGCGCAATCGCTCGACGTCGTGATGAGCAGGTGCGTCAGCCCGGCCGGTGCGACGGACGAGCGTGTGGCTTGCCGCTCCGATTCAGCGCCCGCGCCCCCCGTGAGAGCGCGACACGCTGCGCCACGGCCGCTCCATGAGGGAGGGGCTACACTCCAGCCGAGGAAAGCAAGACATGGCGCTGCTTCCACTGCTCCGCGCGCTCCACGGTGCGCACAGCCCGCACGCGGACCCGCGGTCCATCCGCTACTACGACGAGGCCATCGACACCCTGCTGCCCGTGTGTACCCGGCTGCTGCCGCGCCTGGGGGCGAGCGGCTGGACCGCGGAGGAGATTGCACTCGACGTGGCGCAGGACGCGCTGCTGCCGTTGGTGCGTCGCGCGCACGCCTTCGCCCAGGAGCGCGAGGTCACGGCGTACCTCACCCACTCCGCCTGCACGCTGGCGCTCCGGTACGCGATCACGGGGGGCGGCAGGGATCGCATCCGTCTGGGTGCGCCCGGCGACCTCGGATCGCAGGTCGCGGACCGCCTCGTCCAGCCGACGCACGCGGTGAATCCCCGCGACGCAGCGATCCGCGCCGCCTGGGATGCCGCGCTGGCTTGCCTCCCGGCATGGCTTCAGGAACTCGTGCGACTCCGCTACGAGTCCGGCGCGACGAACGGGGACATCGAGGCAGCGCTCGGCCTCTCGGAGCGCAGCATCCGGCGCTACCTGTCCATCGTCCGTCCGGTGCTCGAGCGCGCCCTCGCGCCGTTCATGGGGGCGACCGGGCAGCACGCTCCGGCACTGCCCGCGGCTACGCCGCCCGTGTCGCTCCCTGCGCGGAGGGTGAGGCGCCGTATCCGCGGCGTCTGACACATGAGGGTGCGCATCGCCCGTCGGTCACTGCCTTGCGGCTGACAAGCGATGCGACATCACCCGCGTCCCGGGCTGCATGGCGATGCGCGTCCGCACAATGCAGTCCGGGCGCTGGTGGTCGGGCCATACGACGCCGCGGCGACAACCGCCGGTAGGCGCAAGCGCGCAGACCACGGCCGTATGGCCGCCCCCCGTCTTTCGTCTGCGAGGAGACGTCTGATCTCCTCGCTACGTGCCGCACAGACCATTCGCGTTCGAGGCTCCGCGTGACCCTGGTGCTCCCTGCCCTCACTCCGCCCCCGCCCCCGCGAGAGGATGCCCCCGCAGTCCTCGCGCACATCCTCGCGGTCCTCAAGGCGACCGTCGTCGGCGATGATGGCGGGCCGCTTGAGCGTGCGCTCGCGCGCCTCGCCGTCCAGGCGACTGCGTGGTACTGCCTGGAACTGCCGTGGCGCACGCTGCTCACTGGCCCGACGGGCAGCGGCAAGTCGCTGGTCGCGCGCACCATCGCCGCATCGCTCGGCGTCCCGACGATTCGGTTCTCCATCACCGACATGGCCGAAGCCAACTGGAGCGGGCCCCAGCTCAGTGAGACGCTCCGAGGGCTTTGCAGCGGTGATGAGTCACACTCATCGCAGACCGAGGGCGTCACCGTCACGGTTCGTGATGCCGCGCCCCGCGGCATCCTCGTACTCGACGAGATCTGCAAGTTGGCGCTCGCGACCTACGGCGACCATCGACACGAGCGCGAGTCGGCCAGTTGTCGTCGTGGTCGCCAGGAGACGCTGCTGCCGCTGCTCGATCCCGAGGGGGTCGTGACGTCGGTCACCGCGACGGATCCGCGGCCGCTCCGAATCACGACCCACCGGCTCGCGGTGCTGTCCACTGGCGCCTTCGCAATGCTACCGAGCGGTCACCGGATCACAAGCCGGACGCTCACGGAGGTCGGCTTCCTGCCGGAACTCGCGGACCGTGTCGGGAGCGTTGTCTCACTTCCGTCCGTGGATGCGCGCGTGCGTATGCACCTCGTGCACGTTCGGCAGAGCGCCTACGACGCACTGGCGCGAGCGCTCGGGGTCCCGGACGCGCTCATCGCGCTCTCGGATGCCGCGTCGAGCCTCGACATCGAGTCGTTCGCCGGCCCGCGCAGCCTCGCGCACGAGGTCGAAGGGCTCGCCTGCGACCGGATCGTGCACGCCCTGCTTCGGTGACCACGTCCCACCACTCGCTACGACCAAGGAGGACAGCATGACGAACACGCGGTTCCCGTGCGACACGACGCCCACGCGCATCGGCGAGAGTGCGGAGGGCACGGTGGTGGTGGCTAGCATCGACCGCCGCACGACGAAGGACGGCAAGCCGTACGCGGTGATCGGCCTCGCGAACGCGCTGGGCAAAACGACGGTGCGTGTCTGGTCCGACCGCCTCGACGAATGGCGCGACGTTGCTGTGGGTACGCCCCTCCATGTGCGCTGCTGCGCGGTGTCGTCGTTCCCCGATGGTCTGGCATGGAGTGTCGATGATTTGGCGATCCTGGCCGCCACGCACCCTGTGGCGGAGGAGAGCGTGCCGCCGTGCCCGGTGTCGGCAGACCACCTCTACGACCGCACGCGCGCGCTCCTCGAGCGCTGCTCGCCCGCGGCGCTCACGCTCCTGCATGTGCTGCTGCATACGGCGCTCGAGTGGGGGGATGGGCTGCTCGAGACCATCGCGAGCCGCTGGCGGCGTTGGCCAGCGGCCGTGGGGCACCATCACGCCGTGCGGCATGGGCTATGGTGGCATTCCGTGCAAGTCACGGAGGGGGCGCTCGCGCTCGCGAGCGTGCTCGACGGCGATGGCCCGGTGCCGCTGAACGCCGACGTCGTGGTGCTGGGTGGCCTCCTGCACGACGCGGGCAAGATCGACGAACTGCGTGCCAGTGGTGGCATCGGTGATGCGGGCCGCTTGGCCACGCACATCGTGTGGGGCGCCGTACGCCTCAGGGAGGCGCTGACCCGGGCAGAGCACGCTGGCTTCGTGCTGTCACCGGAGCAACGCACGCTCTTCGACGATGTCATGCACGTGGTCGCGAGCCATCACAACTTGGCCGAGTGGGGCTCGAACGTTCGCCCCGCGTCGCGAGAGGCGTGGCTCCTTCACGCCGCGGACTTGGCCTCGGCGCATGTCGAGAAGGGGGCGCAGGCCGCGAGGTCCGGAACTCGGGTCGCCGAGCACTGGGTGCAGCCCGTTGGCGGCTGGGCGCGCGATGCGGTCCGTATCACGCCGGTGGCGAGCGATCAGTGTGCGCCCGACGCGGTGCTCCGAACCATCGCGTGCCTCGTGGCGGATGAGGCGCCGCCGGCCCCGACCACTGTGATCACTGCGCCCCCCCCCACGCTCCTGTCGTTGCTGGTCCCTCACCCCTCCGAAGCGGAGACCTGAGAATGAGCACCACCCCCTCGTTGCCCCCCGCCCCCTCCAAGGCGATCACCGTCGACGCGCTCACCGGCGCCTACCTCCTGCGCGCCTTGCTGGACTCCGATCTGGCGCGCGGCCGCTCCCCGAACCCTCGCGTCGCCCGGTGGGCGGCGGACCTCCGCGAGAAGCTCCGCGAGGTGCTCCCGGAGGAGACCGTGCGGCTCGTTGACCAGCAGGTCGAGGAGCTGGCGGGAGCGGTGGGACAGTCGGCGTGAAGCAGCGCCATCTCTCCGAACGACGACGTCACAGAAGAGCGCAGGCCCCCATCCTGCCCCGACTTCCCCGGCGACGAGCGCTGGGTTGGAGTGGGCGCACGGATGGGGGCCGTTCTTGTAGGCGGAGGCGCGGCGCATCACCCCTGCGAGATCTGGATCTCGGGAATCCAGCGCCCGAGGTCGTTGCGCTCGACGCGCCAGAAGAGACAGAGCGCCCTCGCGATTGAGGATGCGTCGCTAATGAGGGGGGTGCGCATCACGCGGAAGATGACGGCAGCCACCTGCTCGTCGTCCCAGCCGATGAACGTGCCCCCGCACCTCACAGCGTCCTCCCGCATCGCACGCATTACGGCGGGGCAGAGCGCTCGCACGCGCTTCAGCATGCTGAGGCGCTCCTGCAGGTACTCGGGCACGCGGTGCGTCTCCCGCGGCTGAGACACCTGACCGCTCCCGGTCGCCGCCACCGACGCGCGCTCCTTGCACCGCTCCCGGAACTGCTGCTGTCGGCTGCGCACGCCCTGCCGCCGCTCCCAGTTGTCCTGTCGCTCGTAGAAGACCGCCCTGAACTGGTTGACGGACCCGCCGGCGGCGTCGAGACGCCGCTGATACTCCGCAACCAGGTTGTAGATGGTCTGCCGACTGACTCCGAGCTCCCGCGCCGCCACCGAGGCGCCGTCGTTCCGGTAGAGCGCCACCGCCTGCAGCAGTCGTTCGCCGTGCGCGAGCGGGCCGTCGGCCGGGCGGCCGCGCCGTCGGCGCGTGCGGGGGCGACCGGTGGAAGGGCGCTCGGCGTTGCGGCCCTGGCGAGCGAGCTGGGACGGGGAGTCGGTCACAAGGGCGGGCGAGTGGGGGCTCGGACGGAGGCCACCGGTGGCGCGGTGGCTCCCCTGGGGTGTCAATATAGCGACGCGGCGTCGCCCTAGGCTGCTTGCATGCCCCCCGCTGCCGGCTCACTGCCCACGCCCTCCGCCCTCCCTCGCGAGCTGACGACCAGCGGCCTCTGCCGCTCGCCGCTGGAGCTCGTGAAGGAGCCCGCACCGACGGGCGCGCCGGCCGGAGCGCCCACCCGAGCGGAAAGCCGGCCCCGTATCTCGAACGCCGCCGACGGGCTGGTCACGGTCGCAGACGTCGCAGCCTGCGTCGCGGCCGTCATGGATCGCTACCCGGACGTGCTGCTACAGGACCCGCGAGCGATCTGGCTCCGCGACCAGCTCGCCGCCCAGATCCTCGAACAGGTTGCGGGGCTGCGTCATGTGGATGCCGCGCCCCCCCGCCCGACAGCGCCCGCCCAGTACTCGTCGGCACCGGCAATCGACGACGGGCGCCCCCTCGAGGTGCTCAGCGTCGAGCCGGTTGGGCGTGAGGTCGCCATGCCCCCAAGCCGTCTGTCAGATGCCAGCCGCGGGGAGCCGAACGCCACCGCCGTACCGCCTGCCCGGGAGACGCAGCCGCCCCACATCGGAAAGTCGGCCCCCGCCGCATCGCCCGAGCCGATCCGTGAATCGGCACCGAGCCATCTGCCGGCAGCAGAACAGCTCCCGCCGCCCCCCACGGCGTACCCGCACGCTGCGAGTGCCGCCGACGCCCTCGCACTGCGATGGCAGGCGCTCCGAGCGCAGGAGCGCTCGGCCGCGGACACAGTTTCAGGTGCTCCGCCGGCCGACGGCTTCACCCGCGCACGCAGGTACGCCCCTCGATGCCGAAGCGCCGACTGATTCGCTTTACGCACCTCTCGCCCACCGGTCATCGGATCACGGTGGAGGAGGTGCCCTCCCGCCCGAACGCGCGTGTCCGGTGGTGGTCCGCGCGCGACGGCCGCACTCTCACCCGTGTACTGACCATGCCCCCGCGCGACTCCTCCGGCCACATCACCCCGATCCATCGTGCCAAACTCGCTGCGGAGGCGTGTGCGCTTGTCGCCGCGCACGAAGCGGCGCGCATGGCGGAGTCGCCGCAGCGGCTCGGAACGCTCGGAGGGGCGTTCGATCTCGCGTTCGACCCCGACAGGGGCAAGCATCACTCGACGACCAGTACGCAGCCGGTAGAGTGGCGGCGTGCACGCGAGGAAGCGCTCGTCGTACTGCCGGCGAGCACGTCGCTCGATGACCTCGCCGCGAGCTCGTCGGCGCTCATCGCGAGCTCGGCGCTGCTCCGTCAGGCAGCGGGATGCTCGATCCCCGAGTGGCGGGAGCACGTCGAGAGCGCCCGTCTGACGGCGCCCGCACAGGAGGCACTAAGGACGACGCTCATCCGGGCGTACCGCCACGCACTGAAGCCCGCTGTCGCGCACGAGCCGCTCAAGCTGTCGTGGGCCATCCGAGCATGTCAGCTCGTGCGTGCCATGCTCCTCCACGCGCTCAAAGAGGACCCCAAGACCATGGCCAGCTGCGCCCGTTTCACGCTCGCAACCGATCTGGACGACCGACTCATGGGACTGGCCAACGAGATCGGACGGCGGCTGATCAAGGAGCCGAACCGTGACCGCCCGCCGCTCGACGCGACGCGCAAGCTCATGCTGTTCCTTACCGATCCCCGGCAGCGTATGCACTCGCTGCTGGCGACCGCCGTCGGCGATGTGGCGACGGTGCGGGTGAAGCGCTCCCACTTCGGGCGCACGCCCGACGGCTTGATCTGCATCCGGCCCACGACGAAGGACGGCGTGGTACCCACGAACAAGTCCGGGTCGTTGGCCGGCTGGAAGTACGTCTCGAACGCGGACGCGAGTGCTGAACTCCAAGCGCTGATCGAACGGCACTACGGCGCACAGGAGGCAGCGTACCGCGCGGCGCCGACGGCGGAGAACGACTACGGCTTCCTCGACGGCTACGAGTGGGACGGCATTGAGCTCGTGCCCCTGCCCGCGCCCGAGCCGAACTCGGAGCTGCCGCAAGAGAGGATGGGGAAGTGGGTGTGGATGGACCCCCGACTCCGCCTCCTGCTCATCCTCGGCGCCGAAGGACGGCTGCATCAGTTCCTGCGCCTCCGCTTCACCGACATCCAGCTGACGGAGAGCGGCTACCTCATCGTGCGCTCGCAGGGCGCCGGCAAGAAGCGCATGTCCGACCTGATCCTGTGCGAGGTGCAGGCCGACTGGCTCAACTTCGAGCTCCGCTGCGGCTACCTGAGCGCACTGCACGCCGCGTTCGTGGCTGGCAAGCTCGCCGACTTCCCGCTCTTCCGTGCGGAACGACTCGTCGCCGGGCGGCTGCCGGAAGACACGAGCCTGCATCCGCAGGTGGATGACAAGCCGGTGAGCGACGCGAACGAAAAGCTCCTGGCCCTGCTCGGCATCCCGAAGCCGGAGCAGGTCAACCTGCGGGCGTGGCGACGGCTGTTCGCTGATCTGTACCGGGCCTGGGAGGTCTCACCCGACGTCCAGCAGGCGATCACCGGCCACGACCCGGTCACCGTCTCAACGCGGGTGCTACTCGCCAGCGGAGCCGTGCCGGCCCAGTCGTCGCTGCGTGTCTACCTCGACCGCGCGGAAGAGCAGCTCCTGCTCCGCGCCGCACGCGTCATGCAGCACACGCGCACGACCTACGCGGCGACCGGCGCCCCCTGCCCGCGGCTGACCTGAGCCGAGGCCCCGCAACGGAGAACGCCCGCGCTGCCGTCATGACAGCGCGGGCGTTCCGCATTTCCGCGTCGGTCGGCGGCGGCCTCTGGGACCAAACCGACTCTCAAACCGACTCTCGACTCCAAACCGACTCTCGACTCGAATCTGCAAATCCTTGCCAGCTCGAATCTTACCAAGTCGGGACGGCGGGATTCGAACCCGCGACCCCCTGAACCCCATTCAGGTGCGCTACCGGGCTGCGCTACGTCCC
>JALOPO010000302.1 GCA_025453855.1 Gemmatimonadaceae bacterium | reverse complement strand
GTCGAGATGCGGCTGGCGGACCCACCCCGCGGCGGTGAGCGTCCCCGTCGCGTCGGCGGTGACGACGACGGTGTCGTCGGCGACCCAGCGCCAGCCGGCGGCGATGAGCGTCGCGACGGTGGTCGACTTGCCGCTGTGCGTGTCGCCGACGAGGAGCCAGGCCTCGCCCGTCGGGGCCACGATCGCCCCGGCGTGCATGAGCAGATGCCCGTGCTGCGCGAGCAGGATCCCGCTGGCGAGCAGCAGCGCGCCGGCGACATCGGCGACGGCCGCCGCGTGCGGCACCGTCACCGTCGCCGTCCCGCGCGTGAGATCGGCCGTACCGACGAGGCGCGGGGCCGCGGCGGGCCCGGCGTGCATGACGACCGATGCGGCGGGATGCTCGACCCACGCGTGCAGATCCCCCCACGCCAGATCGCGCGGTCGCGACGCGCCCGCGGTGCGGAGCGGCCACGCGGTCGTCGCGAGCGTGATCGTCGCGGCCGCCGGCACCGCGTGCCGATGCGCGATCGGTGCCCACGCGGAGACCCCGGGCGCGTCGACCGCACCGAGGAGGCGGACGCGCCCGTCGGCGATCGAGCGCTCGGTCATCGCGCGCGCCCCGTCGGCGCGAGTCGCGTCATCGCGACCCCCGGATCGGTCAACGGCACGTCGCCGAGCTCCACCCACGCGTGCGCCTCGATGCCGGCCGACGCCCGACGGGCACCCACGCGCACGACCACGGGGACGCCGGCCGCGCGGCAGGCGGTCGCCACGGCGATCGCGCGCGTCAGGCAGGTCGAGCCCGGGTGGGCATCCGCACGCGACGCGTCGCTCGGCCGCAGCCGGAGGCGAGCGGCCCACCCGAGCGAGCGGGTCGCCCATGCCAGCGACCGGAGCGTCCGGCGGACGACCGCGGCGACGACCGCCGGCGACACCGTGGCCGTCGTCGCGCGCGGGTGTTCGAGCAGCGTCGACGGGATCGTGCCACGGAAGCCCACGGTGGCGGCGTAGACGCCGGTGAGCGTCGCGCGCGTCACGCCGGCGCGTCGGCCCGCGTGCGGGTGGGCGCGCGGTGTGGCCGTCACGCCGTCGTGGGCGCCACGAGCGCGTGCGCGGCGAGCGTCTCGCACAGCGCGGCGACCGCACGCGCCGCCTCCGCGTGCGTGACGTCGAACGTCGTCACCAGCTGCGCGGCGACCGCGTCGGGCGCGTCGCCGGCGGCCAGCGCATCCCAGATCACGGCGGCCGACTCGTTGAGCTGGAAGTAGCGCTTGGCCTCGAGATCGAGGAGGACGGCTTCGCCCGGCAGGCGGGCGGCGAGCACGGACGGCTTCGGACGGACGGTGACCATGGCGGGGAGGGTGGGGGATCAGGGGCGGTACCGCGGCGTGCTGGGCAGCCCCGGCGGGAGAGGGACGACGTGCGATCGCGCAGGCTGCGCCGGGTCGATCCAGACGAGGACGCCCGTGGCGCTCCCGGTCCGCTGGACGTAGACGAGCCGCCCGTCGGGGAGCAGCAGGGGATCGCTCTGTGCCTGCGTCGCGTGCGTGAGCCGGGTCACGCTGCCCGTGCCGCGTGCGACGCGGTAGAGCGACGTGGGCCCGCCCGACGACGTGTCGCGATTGGACGCGAAGACGAGCGATCGGCCATCCGGCGCCCAGGTCGGCGCGAAGGCGGCGTTGCGATCGGGAGCCAGCAGCTGCGTGGTGCGCCGGTCCCACCCGGTCAGGCGGAGCGCGGGTGATCCCGCGTCGGTGGTCCAGTAGGCGACGGTCTCGCCGTCCGGCGAGATCGCGGGGCCGCCTTCGAGCGCGGCGCCCTCACCGGCCGTCGCGGTCAGGCGCGTCGCGGTGCCCGTCCCGTCGGCGATCCAGACCCGATCGCTGCCGTCGGCCGCGCTCACGAACGCGACGCGCTGCCCGGCGAGCGCCGGCGAGGACTCCGCGGCGCTGCTGCTCCGCAGGCGCACCGCCGGACCGCGCATCGACGGCAACTCGTAGAGCGCGGGGCGGCCGTCGCGCACCGACGTGAAGACGAGCCGCCCGCCGCTGATCGACGGGCTCGTGTCATCGCGCGGCGAGTCGGGCGTGAGCCGTACGAGCTCGCCACCATCGAGTGCGACCTCGTAGAGATCGAGGTCACCCGTGTCGAGCGGGCGGAAGCCGAGGACGAGGCGCGGCGGGGGCGCGACCGTCGCCCGCCCCCGCAGCGTATCCCGCCCCACGACGGCCAGCACCTGCACGACCGCGCCGCTCCGGCGCCCCGTGATCACGGCGCCGGTGTCGCTCGGGTCGGAGAGCTGTGCGGCGCTCGTGTCGGCGACCGACCACACCACGCGGGGACCGGCGGCGTCGCGCAGCCGGAGCGAGACCGGGACGCCGCGCTCGATCGTCGCGGGCAGCTCGAGTCGCCCCGTCGTCGGCGGCGCCGTGGGGGCGTCGTGCCCGCCGCTGCAGGCGGCGAGCAGCGCCGCGACACCGCTCCACCGTGCGCGCGTCATGCGGCGACCGCATGGCACGGCGACTCGGCCGCGCCCGCGCCGTCGCGTGCCCCGAAGGCCGCCGCGTGCCACGGCGAATCGGGATGGGCGGCCAGCCATGCCAGCTTGCCCGTCGCCCGCGCGCAGCGCAGGCAGGGGAAGGGATCGAGCCCGTCGCCGGGGTCGTGCCGCTTGGCCTGCGCCGCGGCGAGGGCGTCCCGCCGCGCGAGCACGGTCGGCAGCCATGCCGTCAGTGACCGTGCCTCGAGCGAGCCGATCACGTCGCTCTCGACCTCGCCGTACTCCGACAGCTGGCAGCAATCGGAGAGCTGCCCGCGCGCGTCGATGTAGAGGCGCCCGCCCGCGAGCGTGTCGCAGACCGGCTCGGGGCCGTCGACCGGCGCGCCGTAGTCGAGCTGCACGGCGAGCGGCGCCGTGGCGGCGATCGCGTGCACGCGATCGCGCACGCCGGCCCACGCCGCCGGCGGCAGGTCGGAGCCGCGCGCCACCGACCCGGGGACCGGCTGCGGGAGGATGTAATGCAGCCGCTGCACGCCGAGCGACGCGGCCAGCGCGGCGACCGCATCGAGCTCCCCGTGCGTGCGCTCGTCGATGATGAACGAGAACGCCGTCGGGATCCGCCGACTCGTGCAGACCATCAGCGACCGGAGCACCCGCTCGAACGAGCCACGTCCGCGATCCGCGTCGTGCGTCGCGGCCGTGGCCCCCGACAGCGAGAGCCGCACCAGCTGCGCCGGAGCCGCGTCGAGATGCGCGGCCAGCCGCTTGAAGTGCCAGCCGTTGGTCGTCACCCGCCACGCCACCTCGCGGGCACGCAGCGCCGCCACGAGCGCCCCGAACGCCGGATGCAGCAGCGGCTCGCCGCCGGTGAACGAGGCGACGACCGGACCCGCGCTCGCCCGCCGCGCATCGTCGATCGCCGCGAGCACGAGCTCCGGCGCCAGCGACCGCACGGTGAGCACGTCATCCCGGATGCAATGCGGACAGCGGAGGTTGCAGTGCTCGGTGAGAGCGATTCCGAGCGTCAGCCCGGCCGGGAAGGCCGGAGTGGAAGCGAGCGGCAACAGCGGCGTGGACACGAGGCATGCGGGGATGGTGAGCACTGACCACCACGACGCGCCGGAGTGTCGGTCGCGTGTCTCGCGCGCATGAGAG
>JALOPO010000301.1 GCA_025453855.1 Gemmatimonadaceae bacterium | reverse complement strand
AAGCCCTACGTGGCGGTCGGGACGCGGGTGAGCAAGGGCCAGGTGCTCTGCATCATCGAGGCGATGAAGATCATGAACGAGATCGAGTGCGAGGTCTCGGGGACGATCGCCGAGGTCAACGTGCAGGACGCCTCGTCGGTGGAGTACGGGCAGGTGCTCTTCCGCGTCGATCCGAATGGCTGATCCGGCGGCGACCACCGCGCCGGCCGCGGCGGCGGCGGGCGTTCCGGCGCAGCTGCGGTCGTGGCTGCAGCAGCTGATCGATCGCGACGGGTCCGACCTGCATCTGAAGGTCGGGCGGCCGCCGACGATCCGCGTCTCGGGCGAGCTGGTGGCGCTCGCCGGTGACGCGCTGTCGCCCGAGGCGCTGGTGGCGCTGGCCGAGCAGATCATGCCGCCGCGCTTCCTCAAGGAGTTCCAGTCGTCGCGCGAGGCGGACTTCGCGATCGGCGTCTCCGGGGTGGGGCGCTTCCGCGTGAACGCGTTCCAGCAGCGCGGGACGGTGGCGTTCGCGCTGCGCGGGATCCCGTACCAGACGCGCACGATCCAGGAGCTCTCGCTGCCGCGGGTGGTCGAGGACCTCGCGATGAAGCCGCGCGGGCTGGTGCTGGTGACCGGGATCACGGGGTCGGGCAAGTCGACCGCGCTGGCGGCGATGATCCACCACGTGAACACGCACCGCAAGGCGAACATCATCACGATCGAGGATCCGATCGAGTTCCTGCACCGGGACATCCACGGGCACGTGAACCAGCGGGAGGTCGGCACCGACACGCTCTCGTTCGCGAACGCGCTCCGGCGGGTGCTGCGGCAGGACCCGGACGTGATCCTGATCGGCGAGATCCGCGACCTCGACACGCTCGACACGGCGCTCAAGGCGGCGGACACGGGGCATCTGGTCTTCTCGACGCTCCACACCACGGACGCGGCGACGACGATCAACCGCATCCTGAGCTTCTATCCCGCGCACCAGCAGGCGGAGGTGCGCTTCTCGCTGGCGAACGCGCTGGCGGGCGTGGTGTCGCTCCGCCTGATCCCGCGCGCCGACGGCAAGGGGCGCGTCCCCGCGTGCGAGGTGCTGGTCAACACCGCGGCGGTGCGCGACACCATCCGCGACCCCGACTCGGCGCTCGACATCGTCCAGCTCATCAAGGAGGGGACGGTGCAGTACGGGATGCAGTCGTTCGACCAGAGCCTGTTCGGCTGGTATTCGCGCGGCGTCATCACGTACGAGGCGGCCATGTTCAACGCCACGAACCCGAGCGAGTTCGCCCTGCAGGTGCAGGGTGTCGGCTCGGCGAGCGACACGTCGTTCGACGCGTTCCGCGGCAACCCCCAGGGCTGATCGTCCATGTTCAAGAAGGTGCTGATCGCCAATCGTGGCGAGATCGCGCTGCGCGTCATCCGCGCATGCCGGGAGCTGGGTATCCAGACGGTGGCCGTCTATTCCGAGGCCGACCGCGACTCGTTGCACGTGCGCTTCGCCGACGACGACGTGTGCATCGGGCCCGCGCCGGGGCGGGAGAGCTACCTGCGCATTCCGCGGATCATCGCGGCGGCCGAGATCACGGGGGCCGATGCGATCCATCCGGGGTACGGCTTCCTCGCCGAGAACGCGGAGTTCGCCGAGACCTGCGCGGCCTCGGGGATCACGTTCATCGGCCCCACCGCGCACCAGATCCGCGTGATGGGCGACAAGGCGTCGGCCCGCAAGGCGATGTCCGAGGTCGGCGTGCCGATCGTGCCGGGGACGCCGGGCCCGGTGGAGGATCCGGACGAGGCGCTCGCCTTCGCCGAGTCGATCGGCTTCCCCGTCATCATCAAGGCCGCCGCCGGCGGCGGCGGCAAGGGCATGCGCGTCGCCCGCGACGCCGACGACTTCATGCGCAGCTTCGCCCTCGCCCGCAGCGAGGCGCTGAGCGCGTTCGGCAACGGCGACGTGTACGTCGAGAAGTACCTCCTCCGGCCGCGGCACATCGAGTTCCAGATCCTCGGGGACGCGCACGGGAACGTCATCCACCTCGGCGAGCGCGACTGCTCCGTGCAGCGGCGCCACCAGAAGCTGATCGAGGAGGCGCCGAGCCCGGCGATGACCCCCGAGCTGCGCCAGCGCATGGGCGACGCCGCGGTGAAGGGGGCCAAGGCGATCGACTACGTCGGCGCCGGGACGATCGAGATGCTCCTCGACGAGGACGGCTCGTACTACTTCATGGAGATGAACACCCGCATCCAGGTCGAGCATCCGGTCACCGAGATGCTCACCGGGGTCGATCTCGTGAAGGAGCAGATCAAGGTCGCCGCGGGGGCGCCGCTCAGCGTGCGCGAGCTGCCGCCGTTCCGCGGGCACGTGATCGAGGTCCGCGTCAACGCCGAGGACCCGATGCGGAACTTCCAGCCGTCGCCGGGCAAGATCACCACGTTCCACCCGCCCGGCGGCCCGGGCGTGCGTGTCGACAGCCATGTCTACGCGGGCTACACGGTGCCGCCGCACTACGACTCGCTGCTCGCCAAGCTCATCGTGCAGGCGACCACGCGCGAGGAGTGCGTGCGGCGCATGCAGGTGGCGCTCGAGAGCTTCATCATCGAAGGGCCGACGACGACGATCCCCTTCCTCGCGAAGGTGATGCAGAACGAGCGGTTCAAGGCGGGCGACGTGGACACCAAGTTCCTCGAGCGCGAGACCGAGCTGTTCGCGAAGGAGTGAGCCGGTGCGCCTCGATGCGTACCTCACGCCGTCGGCCTTCGTGCCGACGGCCCATGCCGGCACGGTGGTGGCGGTGGTCGACGTGCTGCGGGCGAGCACGACGATCGTCACCGCCCTCGCGGCCGGCGCCCGCTCGGTGATCCCGTTCGCGGACACCGACGGCGTCCTGCGCACGGCGCGCAACTTCGCGCGGGGCGAGGTCGTGCTCGCCGGTGAACGGCACATGCACGCGATCGAGGGCTTCGATCGCGGCAACTCGCCGCGCGAGTTCGTCGCCGACGGGGTGGCCGGCCGCACCGTGCTGCTCACGACCACCAACGGCACGCGCGCCCTCCTCGCCGCCCACGATGCGGCGGCGGTCTGGGTGGCGGGCTTCGTCAACGTCGCGGCGACGCTCGGGCCGCTGCTCGATGCGATCGACCGCGGGCAGTCGGTGGCGGTGCTCTGCGCCGGTCGCGACGGCCAGTTCGCCCTCGAGGACGCGACGCTCGCCGGTCGCCTCCTCGATGCGATCGCGACGGCTTGCCCCGGCCTGCCGATGAACGACGCGGCGGCGACCGCGCGCCTGCTCCATGAGCGCTACGGCGACGACACCGCGCGCCTCTTCGCCGACGCCGAGCACGGGCGCGCACTCGCCGACGCCGGCTTCGGTGACGACCTGCGCGCGTGCGGGGCGATCGACGCCCAGCCGCTCCGCTGCCGCTACCGCGATCACGTCATCCTCGGCGTGCCGGTCCCGGCCGCCGCCACCCACTGAGCGGGCCGACCGTGGCACGGCGCGAGTTCGGCGGCGTGGGGCTCGTCCTCGTCGGCATCTTCCTCGCCGGCGTCCTGGCCACTTATGCGGTCGGGTCGGACGGCGGCCTGCAGGAGGTGCGTGGCGCCTTCGGGCTGGTGGGCGCCTTCGTCGCGCGCCCGCTCGTGCTCCTGCTGGGCTGG
>JALOPO010000300.1 GCA_025453855.1 Gemmatimonadaceae bacterium | reverse complement strand
CGAGCCACTCGTCGTCGCCCGCGAGGTCACGCCTGCGATCCTGCGCACGCGCCTCGTGAGCGCGCGCGCGCGCCTCGTCGCTGGTCTCGCGGCCGCGCGAGCGCCAGGGTGCCATCACTGCTCCCACCAGTTGCGGGGTGGCGGTGGGCCCTCCACCGGTGCCGCGGTCGGCTGCGACGTGCTCGCTGCCGCAGGCGGGACCGAGGTGTCGCTCACCGGGGACTGTGCTGCAGGCGCCGTGCCGGTCGGCGCTGCGGTCGCCACGGTCGCGTCGGGCACCGCCGCGGTCGAGACGGTCGCGCTCGACCCGTTCGCGCTCGTGCCGGTGCTCGCCGCCCCGTTGCTCCCCGCCCGTGCCACCTCCTGCGCCGCGCGCGAGGCGACGCCCGCGAGGTCGCTGGCCACGCTCTGCCCCGCCGCGGCCACGCCACTCACCACGTTCACCGCCTTCTGCATGAAGCCGAGCGTCTCGGCCACCGTCCCCGCCGAGACCTTGCCGGCGCGCAGCCCGTCCTCGACGGTTTCCTGCAACTTGGCGATGAGTCCGGGGACGCCGGTGGGCGGCTCGCGACGCGCGTACTTGGAATCGAGGAACTCGATGTAGTCGAGCACCTGGAAGGCGCGCTCGTCGGTCATCGCGTCGAGCCGGGCGAGGATGCGTTCGCGCGTGTAGGGCGAGAGCGGCACGGGGAGGATCCTGGAGCTGGGCCGGCAACGCGCGACGGGGCGGCGCGCCGGACGGTACGAGGAAGAACGTACACCTCGCGGCCGCGCCCGTTCATGGCGGGCGCGGCGCCTGCAGTGCACACGACGGACGACGGGGGCGCGCGGTGTCAGTGGGCGCGCACCGCCGGCCGCCGCGCGCATCGGTGCGCGATCAGCGCCGCAGCGGCAGCAGCGCCCGGAGCCGCGGCTCGCGCAGCCAGACGCCGCCCCAGACGACGACGCCGAGCACGACCTGCGTGACGATCGGATCACCGACACGCAGGTGGGTGACGATCGCCCCGCCCAGGTAGCCGGTGAGGAGCACCGCGCCGAGGATGGTGGTCGCCGGCACGAGGTAGACGATCACGCACGCGATCTCGAGGACGCCGAGTGGCCGGGCGAGGGTGAGCGGAAGCCCGAGATGCGTGAAGCCGGCCACCATGTCGGGCGGCCCTGCGAACTTCATCGTCGCGCTGAAGGTGAGCAGCGCGCTGCAGAGCAGGCTGAGCGTCCAGCCGGCGATGCGCGGCAGGCGTGGCGTGGGATCAGGCATGCGCGGGGCGACAGGAGACGCGATCGGCGCCCGCAGGGCGCCACGCGACGACCGCGTCGCCGTCGCTCGTCGCCCAAGCTACACGCGGATCGCGCGCGCGCCGCTCACCCCCAGCGCGCGCGGTGCCCGCGCACGTCGATGTGCACGAACGGGCCGTGCGCCGACGTGGCGCGGTAGCGACCCACCCCGCCCACGAGCTGCGCGTGCCGCCACTCCACGCGCTCGGCCGCGGCCACGATCACGTCGGCGTCGCGGAGGTCGATGCGGCCGTCGCGATTCAGGTCGTCCATCCAGCCGTCACGATCGTTGTCCACGAAGACGTCGGCGGCATCGCCGTACTGGTGCCGGCTGTCGCGCGCGCGTCCGCCCGCACCCACGCCCCGCGCATTGTACGCGGGGGTGCGGAAGCCGCTCATCACCTGCATGTGATCGACGCGCACGCCCATCGCCTGCAGTTCGTCGATCACCAGCTCCAGCTTGTCCACGAGCGGCTCGCGCAGCACGAGCATCTTGGGCCAGACGTCGTGCTGGTTCTTGGTGAGGAAGTCGCCGAGGCGGAAGTGCTCGCTGATCGCGAGATCGCGGTTGTGCGGCGTGACCTGGATGAAGCCGGCGGGGACGGGGCCGTCGAGCAGCGCACCGCGACGCCAGCGGCGTTCGTGCGGCCACATGCCGAGCACGTAGGTGCCGACGCGGCCGCGCACCTTGGCCTCGAACGGGAGCATGGGGAGGATCGCGAGCTGCGACGCGCGCGGCACGACGCTCCCCTGCGCCGCCACGTCGCGGGCGATGCCGAGGGCGCGCTCGAGACGCTCGGCGAGGCCGGCGACGACGAAGCGCGCGCGCAGCTTGCCGCTGGCGCCGAGCAGCGAGTCGTCGAGGATCGCGCCGACCGAGGCCGGGAGCGCGGGGGCGCCGCCGGCGCGTGCGTCGGCCGGGACATCGGCGCGCGCGACCGTCGGGCGGCTGGCGGCGGCGGCACCGGAGGCGACGGCCACGAGGGTGGCCACACCGGCGACAGCGGTGAGGAGGGACGATCGGAGCGGCATCGCTCGGGTGCGGCTGGAGACGGTGGGCGGTGCCCGCGCGATGGATGCGGGTCCGCTCTTGAGACGAGTCTCGGCGCGATCGGTTCGCCCCTGTGGCGGGCGAATTCAGGTGTTTTCTGATCGGGCGACCAATCGATCTCGCCGCCGCCCGCCGCGTTCGGCGGATGGACGGTCCGCTTCCCGGCAGCCGGCGCCCCATCGGCACCGCTGCCCGCTCGTGCGACCGTTGAGCTGCGTGGCCGGGCACAGCCCGGCCACGTCAGCTCGAACGGCGCTCAGTAGATGTAGACCGGTGTCCCAACCGGGATCATGCGATACAGCGTCTCGATGTCCTCGTTGCGCAGCCGCACGCAGCCGTGACTCACGCTCCGGCCGATGCTCGCCGGGGCGTTCGTGCCGTGCAGCGCGTAGCCGTCGCCGAGGTTGAGGCGATGCGTGCCGAGGATCTCGGGGTAGCGACGCTGGTTGAAGCCGCCCGGCGGGATGAGGAGCTTGCCGCCGACGACGATCTCGCGACCGTCGCTGGCGCTGAGCGGGACGGTCGTCCCGTCGGCGTTGCGACGGACGACGTCGCGCCCCTTCGTCGTGATCACGCCGCCCGCCACCGGGATCACCTGCCCCGGCTTCATGCGCAGGAGCGAGAGCTTCTTCCGGCCGGCCTTCTCCACGTAGTGCCAGTCGGGCGGCCCCCAGCGCGGGTTCGTCTCCTTGCTGAGCACCGTGAGGCGGCCGCGCGGCGTGTCGAACTTGTAGCGGCGGCCGCCGGTGGCGGCGACGAGCGTGCGCCCGCTCCCGCTCGCGATCCGCGTGGCGAAGAGCGCCTCGCCGTCCTGCCGGACCCAGAGGCGATTGTCGGCCAGGCTGACCACGATCACCGGTCGTCCGGCCGCCGGCAGGCCGGTGGCGAGGAGCGTGCGGAGCGTGTCGTCCACGGCGCCGCGCTCCCGCCGTGCCGCATCGACGCGCGCCATGTCGGCATCGAGTGCGACGCGCGCGGCGTCACGGGCCTCACGCGCGCGCAGCGCGCGCACCCCGGCCCACGCGGCGGCGCCGGCACCGCCCACGGCGAGCAGCAACGCGCCCGCGAGCAGTGCGCGCGCGCGCCCCGCGTCGCGCGACGACGCCGACGACACGCGCGGCGCCGTCGATGTGCCGGATGGCGGCGTCACCATGTGAACAGCTTCATCCCGGTGACGAGGTTCGGGCGGATCGCGGCCAGGTCGCGTCGCGACAGGACGATCGTGCGTGCCGCGCCCTCCGCGGCCGGCACCGTCACCGCACCGGTGGTGTCGCGTGCGACACGCATGCTCGCGCCGTCACCCGCGGGCACGTCGGCGAAGGCGCCCGATGGTGCCAG
>JALOPO010000012.1 GCA_025453855.1 Gemmatimonadaceae bacterium | reverse complement strand
CCCTGCGCGACGCTGGTGCGGTAGCGCTCCTCGATCCCGGCCGGGTCGCCGTGCGTGGCCGCCACCGCCACCGCGGCCGTCACGAAGTTGTGCGCCATCCCGGCCGGCGCCGGCACCTCGGCCGCGGCACCGGCGGGGGCGATGTTGTTGCCGCTGAACCAGACCGCGGCCGCGGCCAGCGAGACGGGGTGCTCGATCCCGATCGCCTGCGCGGCCTGCCACGCCGAGGCGCGGCGTGCGTCGGTGGGCTGCTCGATCCACTGCTCGACGAGGCCGAGGAGCTGCGTGAAGATCGGCGCCAGCGCGGGCTTGGGCGGCTGCAGCTGCAGCGCGTGGCGCGACGACACCCACCCCCACCAGATCGCCTGGCGCACGGGGATGGCGACGGCGATGCAGCGGATCGCCTCGACCTGCTTGCCGGCGGCGAGGAGCGCGGTGACGAGTGCCTCGGGGTCGTAGGCGAGCTGTCCGAACTCGAGCCACTGCGGGAGCACCGAGGCGCGCGAGACGACGTAGCCGAGGGCGGTGTTGGGATCAGGGCCGAAGAGCGTGGGCGCGGTCATGCGTCAGCCCACCATCGTCGGCATCCCCTTCACCATCACGGGGCCGCTGGCCTTGAGCTCGGCCATGGCGGTGCCCTCGACCTTCACCATCGTGCCCTTCACCTCGACGCCCGTGGCGCTGAGCTTGACCGCATTGGCACCGACGGTCAGCTCGATTCCGGTGCTCGAGATCGCGATCGTGTTGGCGCCGACCTTGAGCTCGATCCCGTTCGCCGCTTCGACCGTCACCGTGCTGGCGTCGGCCTTGATCTCGATGGCGCCCTGGTTGGTGATCACGTCCAGCTTGCCTTCCTGGGAGAGGACGCGCACGTCGCTCTTCGCGGCCAGGGCCAGCCGCTCCTTCTCCGAGGTGATGGTCGTGTCCTTGTCGGCGCGGATCTCGCACGTCCCGTCGATCACGCGGACCATGAGGTTGCCCTTCTCGAGGGTGAGCGTGTCGTTCCCCTCCGTGAGCGTGACCTCGCGGTTCCCCTTGGTCATCACGTGCGTGTCGTTCCCCTCGTCGTGCGTGAGGGAGCGATCGCCCTTCTTGTGCGTGACCGTCTGGTTCCCGTCCTCGATGTGGAAGGTGACGTGGTTGTTCACCAGCCCGATGAACTGCGACTGCGCCTTGAAGTGGACCTTCTCGGCCCCCTTCTTGTCGTCGAATCGCAGCTCGTTGAACGTCTGCGCGCTCCCGTTCGGGAACGAACGCGTGCGGACGCCACTCTCGGTGTTCTGCGCCGGGAGCTGCTGCAGCGGCATGTTGACCGCGTTGTGCAGGCTCCCCACCACGACCGGTCCGTCGGGATTGCCATCGAGGAAGGCGATCACCACCTGGTGCCCGATGCGCGGGAGGAAGAAGGTCCCCCACCCCGTGCCGGCCCACGACTGGGCCACCGGCACCCAGCAGTCGCCCGTGTGCGGCGGCGAGGCGTTGGCGCGGTTGTCCCAGTCGAAGAGCACGCGCACGTGCCCGTACTTGTTCGTGTACACGGTCTCGCCCTGCGGGCCCACGACCTTCGCCAGCACGACCCCTGGCACGCGCGGAGCGGGTGTGACGCGCGGCGGGCGGTACACGTTGTTCGCGGGGGCGGCCTCGAAGTAGTTCTCGTACGCGGGCGTGTCATCGGCGCCGCCCTCGTACGTCCCGTTCCCCCCGGCGTGGTGCACCGCCACGACGAAGTAGTTGCCGTCGAGCGACGGATCGCTCTGCGTCGCGATCGGCACCCACGCACCCGCCTGCAACCCGCAGGCGACCGTCTCGCCGCGCACCCGCGCCGACTCGGCGATCGCGATCTCCGTGCGGAAGCGTGCCTCCTGCGCCAGCTCGTCGTCCATCTCCCCGAGGCGCGACGAGCTGTCCGTGTTGTCCGCGGCCACGTCGCTGTAGTCGCGCCCGAGCGTCCAGTCGAGATGGATCGACCGGGTGCGGATCGGCATCTGGCTCGACTGCAGCGTGAGCGGATCGGGGCCGTTCACCGGCCCCGACTCGTGCGCCGCCCCCACCGTCTGGTCCGGGCGCGCGTGGTGCACCGTGATCACCGACGCCGAGTGCACCGATGGCCGCTGCTGCAGGCTGAGGCGACGCAGGAGCGGCGCCTGGCCGGCCGGCGCGGTGTCCGCCAGCCGCGTGACGCCGTTCCGGGCGAACGCCGCCGACGCCACGTTGCCGATGAACATCGCGGTCGGTCCCTCGGCCTGCTCGGTGAGGAACGTGTACCAGTACCCCTCGCGCTCCAGGGTGCGGTTGATGAACGCCCACGCGGTCTCGTTCCAGAGCATGCGGCACTGCACCGGCCCGAACGCCTCGCGCCCCTCGTTCCACTGCGCCGCCGGCTGCTCGTACTTCGACAGCAGGTCGTCGATCATGTCGGGGATGCTCATGTCGCAGTAGCCGTAGTGGAACGTGCGCTGCGCCATGAGCCACTGCGGCGGGACCACCGTCAGCACGTAGCTCACCAGCGGCACGTCGAGCGGCGCCGGCATCCGCTCCACCTGCCGCACGATCCCGCGCCACCAGCGCACCGGCTGCCCGTCCCACGCGCATTCCAGCGTCACCGGCTGGTACAGCAGCTCGCGCGGCTTGATGTCGCGCCGCGGGCTCACCGCCTCCACGCGCAGCTCCCAGAAGGCCGACAGCTTCTCGCTCGCCTGCCAGTTCGTGCACAGCAGCACGTCGGGGCCGAGCGGCGTCGAGAGCCGGAAAGGGCGGTTGGCCTGCGTGTACGGTGCCGTCATGGTCTCGCCTCCGGGCGCGTGCTCACGCCGTCACCGCGTCGTATGCGAACTCGCCCGACTCGCCGACGGTCACCCGCACCGCCACCGGGCGCTTCCCCTCCACCAGCGCCGACAGCAGCAGCGTCGACACCTCGGGAAGCAGCGTGTTCGTGAGGATGTTGTCCACGTTGCGCGCGCCGCTCTCCACCTCGGTGCAGCGCGCCGCCACCTGCGTCACCAGGTCGTCGCCGTGCTCGAGCGTCACGCGATGCACCTCGCCCAGCCGGCGCGCGATCTTCCCCAGCTTGAGGCGCACGATCGTCTTCAGGTTCTCGTCACGCACCGGGTAGTACGGCACGATCACCGTCCGCCCCAGGAACGCCGGCTTGAACGCCTTGTCGAGCTCCGGCTTGAGCGACGCCGCCAACGCCTCCGGGAACGGGAGCGTGTCGGGATCGGCGGTGAGCTTCATGATCGTCTCCGTCCCCGCGTTCGTGGTCAGGATGATCACGCAGTTCTTGAAGTCGATCTGCCGCCCCTCGCCATCCTCCATCACACCCTTGTCGAACACCTGGAAGAAGAGCTCCAGCACGTCCGGGTGCGCCTTCTCGATCTCGTCGAGCAGCACCACGCTGTAGGGGCGCCGCCGCACGGCCTCGGTGAGCACGCCCCCCTCGCCGTAGCCCACGTAGCCCGGCGGCGACCCCTTGAGCGTGGAGACGGTGTGCGCCTCCTGGAACTCGCTCATGTTGATCGTGATCAGGTTCCGCTCGCCGCCGTAGAGCATCTCGCTCAGCGTGAGCGCCGTCTCCGTCTTGCCCACGCCGCTCGGCCCCACCAGCAGGAAGACGCCCTTCGGCTTGTTGGGATCCTCGATCCCCGCCTTGCTCGTGCGCATGCGGCGCGCGATCACCTCGAGCGCGTGGTCCTGCCCGATCACCCGCGCGCCGAGGTGCTTCTCGAGCACCAGCAGCGTCCCGAGCTCGTCGCGCATCATGCTCCCCACCGGGATCCCGGTCCACCCGCCGATCACCTCGGCCACGATCGAGGCGTCGACCGTCACGCGCACCAGCGGCGTCTCGCCCTGCAGCGCCGCCAGCTCGTCCTGCAGCTGCTGCAGCTCGGCGCGCATCGCCGTGGCGTCGATGGCCGCCTCGGCGCCCCCCTGCGGGGGATGCACGCTCGCCTCGAGCTGCCCGCGCACGCCGCGGATCTTCTCCACCAGCGCGCGCTCCGTCTCCCAGCGCCCCTCGAGCGCATCGAGCGTCGCCTTCGTCGCCGTGCGCTCGGTGGCGATCTTCGCCAGCCGCTCGCCGTGGTCGACGCCCACCGCCTGCTCGCGCTCCAGCACGCGCGCCTGCACCTCGAGATCCTGCAGCGTGCGCCGCGCATCCTCGATCGGCGCCGGCGTCGAGTTCTGCCCCAGCGCGAGGCGCGCACAGGCCGTGTCGAGGACGCTCACCGCCTTGTCGGGGAGCTGGCGATCGGGGAGGTAGCGGTGCGAGAGGCGCACCGCGGCCTCGAGCCCGTCGTCGGTGATGCGCACGCCATGATGCTTCTCGAGGCTCGGCACCACGCCGCGCAGCATCAGCATGCACACCGGCTCGGTGGGCTCCTCGACCTTCACCAGCTGGAAGCGGCGCGAGAGCGCCGGGTCCTTCTCGAAGAACTTCTTGTACTCGCTCCACGTCGTGGCCGCGATCGTGCGCAGCTCGCCGCGCGCGAGCGCCGGCTTGAGCAGGTTGGCGGCGTCGTTCTGCCCCGCCTGCCCGCCCGCGCCGATCATCGTGTGCGCCTCGTCGATGAAGAGGATGATCGGCACCGGCGACTTCTTCACCTCCTCGATCAGCCCCTTCAGGCGGTTCTCGAACTCGCCCTTCACGCCGGCACCGGCCTGCAGCAGCGCCAGGTCGAGCGTGCGCAGCGTGACGCCCTTGAGCGGCGCCGGCACGTCGCCCTCCGCGATGCGGCGCGCGAAGCCCTCCACCACCGCCGTCTTCCCCACCCCCGCCTCGCCGACCAGGATCGGGTTGTTCTGCCGGCGACGCGTGAGGATGTCGACCACCTGCCGCACCTCGAAGTCGCGGCCGAGCACCGGGTCGATCTTCCCCGCCCGCGCGTTCGCGGTGAGGTCGACCGTGTACTGGTCGAGGAAGGGCGTCGGCGAGCCGGGGCGCGGCCCGGGGCTCCCGTCGCCACTCGCACCCGGCGCCACCGGGCCACCGAGCGACGCCAGGTGCGACTTCGCCTCGCCGCTCTCGACCACGATCGCGTCGAAGGTCGTGCGCAGCGCCTCGGCGTTCACCTTGCCGAGTTCGGGGAGCTCGCGCACGAAGCGCTGCGCGAGGTCGTCGTCACCCACCAGCGCGAGCAGCAGGTGGCCGGTGCGCACCTTCTGCGCCCCGAACTCCACCGAGCCGAGCGTCCACGCCTGCGTGAGCGCCTTCACCAGCGAGGGCGAGAGCGACGGCGTGCGCGCGTTGCCGGTCTTGAGCTTGTCGAGCGCGCGCTGCAGCTCGGTGGCGAGCCGCGACCGGTCGACGCCGAAGTGCTTGAACGCGAAGGCGAGGTCGCTGTCGGTGGCATCGAGCGCCTTGAGGAGCAGGTGCTCGATCTCGATGTCGTAGTGCGTGCGCGACAGGCAGAGCCCCGCCGCCGCCTCGAGCGCGTTGCGGAGTTCGGGGCCGAGCTTGGCGATGAGGGCGCGCAGGGAGACCATCGTCGGGGAGGGCGGAAAGTGCGGAGGGGGGCGCGTGGTGGCGCGCGGACGGAGAGCCGGTCAGAACAGGAAGGTGGTGTCGTCGGGATCGCGGTCCGGGCGACGCGTGCGGAGCCAGGTCCCCCATCCCAATGCGGAATCGCCGGCGCCGATCGTGGTCGCCGGCACGTCGTCGCGGCGCAGGACGAGGCGCACCTCGACCTCCACCGCGTCGCCGGCCACGAAGCGCACCAGCGACTTGAGCGCCTCGTGTCCGCGCGTGCCCGGCAGCAGCGAATCGAAGAGCGCGCGCGGCATCGGCCCGATGTGGACGCGCGCCCGCGCCCCGTGGTCGAGCACCATGTCCCCGACCACGGTGCCGAGGCCGAGCATCACGGTGTCGTCGTCCTCGCCGAGCGCGCACTGCGTCCCGGGACCCACGGGGTACCACGCCGGCACGAACTCCTCGACCACCACCGGGACCTCGAGGTAGGCGACGAGGAGCTGGCGGAGCGCGGTGGCCGAGCGCGCGTGCGGGGCGAGCAGCGCCGCATGCCGCAGCAGGACGGCATCGTCGATCGGGAGCCGGCCTTCGAGCGCCGGCGACCCGATCCCGATCGTCCCGCGCAACCGCATCGACAGGATGTCGTCGTCGGCGCGCTCACCGGCGGCGACGTGCGGGCGCGTCGCCCGCCAGGCCCGGTAGAAGAGCGAGACGAGCCGATGGTGGAAGAGGTCGAGGAAGTCGCGGAAGGCGGTGTCGCGCGCCGCGGTGCGCTCGGCCGCGTACTGCGTGTAGGTCTTGGGGAGCACACCCGCCGGGCCGATCAGCCCGAGGAAGTTCACTTCCATGAACGGTTGCCCGCCGCTGCCGCGCATCCCCGCGCGCGAGCGCTTGCCCATGCGGCGCGCGTGCGCCTCCTCGCTGTCGTCGGGATGGGCGAGCACGCGCTCCACGTCGCCGGGCGGGAAGGCGAGCGAGGGGTGCACGCCGAAGCGCACCGCCTCCTGCGACGGATCGCCGAAGCCCCCGACGTCGGTGCGCCCGGGGTGCGCGACGGCGAGGAGCCGCACGAGCTGCGCGAACTCGAACGCCCCGGGGATCCGCTCCATGCGCACGAGGAGCGCCTCGCGCGCGGGGTCGTCGAGCACGGGGCGCACGGGGCCGGTGGGCGTCGGTCGCGCGGTGGTCGCCGTCATCCGAGCGCCCGGCATCCCGCCCGCGGCAGCCACTGGCCGAGCGGGCGGCGCCGCTGCCTGGTGAGCACCGTCAGCTGCGTGAAGCTGTTGAGCGACGCGTAGAGCGCGAAGAAGCGCTCCATGACGGTCGCGAAGAGCCACGCGCCGTCGCCGGCGAAGCCGTCCTCGTCGAGTTCAAGCTCGATGGCGCGACCGCGCGCGAGCGCCAGCCCGCCCCCGGTCGCGAGCCCGGGGACGCGGGCGTGCACCGCCCGGCTGCGCACGTCGGTGATGGCGGCCACCTGCCGCTCGATCTCGGGCGACTCGCCGTGGTCGTGCAGCCGCAGGAGCTCGCGCAGCGCCTCCGGCCCGTCGGAGAGCGAGAGGTGGTTGAGCGAGAGCTGCGAGACGAGGCGCCAGACCATCGCCGCGCCGAGGCGCGGGTGCACGCTGCGCGTCGGCCGCAGCAGCGCGCCGATGCGCGTGAACGGGCCGCCGCTCACCAGCTCGAAATCGCCGCGCGCATCGCCCACCGGGAGCCGCGACGGCAGGTCGCCGTTGAAGGCGAGCACGCGCGCCGTCACCGTGTCGTGCGCCGGCTGCATCGTGCGCCCGGTGCGATCGACGAAGGCCAGCGCGATGTCCGAGCTGCGCGGGCCGCGATCCGGCGCGGGATGGCGCCGCGCCACCCAGTAGACCGGCGGCTCGGCGCTCCCCCCGACGTCGTGGCGCAGTCCGTAGAGCGGCTCGAAGCGGATCGTGTCGCCACCGGTGCGCGCCGCCACCACGTCGGTCACGGCGTAGACCTCCGTCGTGCGACGCTGCTGCGCATCGGCCTCGAGCGGGTACTCGTCGCGCCGGTGCGTGAGCAGGATGGGTTCGGCGACGTGCTCGTAGAGGTTCACCACCGGCGTGCAGCCGAGGCGCAGCGTCTCGCGCGTCACGCCGGCGGCGAGCACCGCGCGCCGGTCGCCGCGATCGAACGACTTCACCAGCACCACGATCTCGCAGGCCGTCGTCGCGCCGGTCTCGCGGATCGCGTCGCCGATCGCGAGGTCGATGCTGCGGAAGGCGGCCGGGAGCGCGATGTACTCCTGCAGCAGCCCGTACGGCGCGAGCGACGGGGCCCCGCCCTCCAGGACGCGCTCGTCGGCGCCGAAGCCCGCCCCGGTCAGCACCGACGCGCCGAGCTCGAGCCGCGCCCCGTCGCCCCCATGGCGCTGCCCCTCGTCGAGCCGGCGCACGAGCACCGCCTGCGTGTCGCGGCAGAGCACCTCGTGCAGCGTCCCCGCCACCGACCCCTCGCCGTGCAGGTGCAGCCGCAGCGTCTGCAGCGCGAGCGCCGACAGCGACGTCCCGGGGAAGGCCTGCAGCTCGATGCGCAGCGCCCCCACGGCGTCGGTGGCGCGCAGCGGCGGCGCGATCGCGTCGGGCGTCGTCCAGCGCACGTCGGTGACCACGATCGGCCAGAGCTGCACGTCGGCCGCGGTGCGGAAGGTGCACCGCTGCCCGTTCACCGCCCGCGTGCGCAGCTTGCTCCCGCGCGGCACGCGCACCCCCTCCGGCATCGTCGCGCGCTCGGGATCGGCGACGAACTCGGCGATCGTCATCGCCGGCACCGGGCGCACGAGCTGCGGCGCGACGATCGAGAGCATCGACTCCGCCACCTGCGAGCTGTCGTCCTCCAGCTTCAGGTGGATGCGCGCCGCGAGGAAGGCGAAGCCCTCGAGCAGCCGCTCCACGTGCGGGTCCTCGCACTTGGTCGCCTCGAGCTGCAGCCGCCCCGCCACCTTGGGATAGCGCTGCGCGTACTCGGCGCCCAGCCGGCGCAGGTAGCCCAGCTCGCGCTCGTAGTACCAGAGCAGCTCGTCACGCATCGCCGCCCCCGCCGCGCAGCCGGTAGTCGCCGCGCGAGGCTTCGAGCACCGTGTCGAAGACCACACGCTCGGGCGCCGGATCGATGCGCAGCAGCGCCTCGATGGTGAAGCGCAGCTCCTGTCGCGCGCTCACCCCGGGGTCGTGGAGCGCCACCACACGCGCCTGCGCCAGCCGCGGCTCGAAGATCGCGATCGCCTCCTCCACCTCGCGCACCAGGCGCGGCACCGTGTCGGTGCCGTCGCGCGACATCGAGCTGACATCCGGGACGCCATAGCGGATGAGCGACCGCCGCAGCTCGGTCATCTCGTCGGCGAGCAGCACCAGCTCGCGTCGCGTGTTGAGCAGCCACTCGAGGTCGTGTCGCACCGCGTCGCGCAGCGCGCGCACGCTGTCGGCGCGCGTGGGGAGCGCCTCGCGGGCGATCCCGGGCGCGTCGTCGGTGAGCCGATCGAGCAGCGAGGTCTGCACCGGGCGCGCGCCCGCGTCACGTCGCGCCGCCTCGTGCTGCGCCGTGGTGCGCCACTCGCCCGTGTCGTCCGCCCCCCGCATGCCGCTCACCCGCCGAGCGCGATCGCGGCCACGGGATCGAGGCGACAGATGCGGAGGTAGAGCTGCGCGCGCTGCCGGCTGTCGCCGTCGGTGGCGTCGATCGCGCGGCAGGCCAGCACCAGCGCCCGCGCGAGCTGGTCACCATCCTCCCACGTGTCGAGCTTGTGCTCCTCCACCTGCTCGAGCATCTCCTCGACGATCGGCATCGCCACCGCCGCCTTCCCGGCGTCGAGGAGCACGGTGACCAGCTCCACGCGGCGCAGGAAACGCGCGCGCTCGCTCTTCTCGCGCGCGATGTCGACCATGAGCAGCGCCACGCCGCGATCGAGGCGCCCGGCCGCCGCCTCGGCCTTCGCCTGCGCGAGCTTGGGGCGACGCGGCGTCGCCGGGAGCCCTTCGAGCGGCGCCATGTCCACGATCCCGCCATAGAGCCCGCTCCGCTCGAGCCAGGCCAGCGTCTCGGCGTTCGCCACCGGCGAGTCGTCGAGGAGCGTGGCGTGCGGGAGCCGCGGGAAGTCGGCGAGGAGCGCGCGGAGCGCGGTGCGCAGCGCGTGCTGCACCGCCTCGTAGTCTGGCCCCAGCGCGGCGCTGGCCTCGATCGCCCAGCGCTGCGCATCGAGCCAGGCCGCACCGGGCGTGGCGGCGGTGAGCTCCTCCACGCCGTCCAAGAGCGCCTCCCACTGCTGCTCGAGCTGCAGCGCCTTGAGCTTCGCGCGCTGCGCGGTGGGGGGTGCCGACAGCAGCTCGGCCGGTGGCGCGCCGGTCCCGTCGGGGAGGGCGCGCAGCTCCTGCCAGCGGAGCGCGCGCAGCAGCGCGTACGGCGTGGGATCGGTGGGGCGCTCGCGGCGCAGCCAGCGGGCCGAGACGACGACGCGCTGCGTGGCATCGGCGGCGCTCGTCGGGAGCGGCGTGGTGCTCGTCGGCTCCGCCGCCACGGTCGCCCCCGCGTCCCCGCCCGACGGGTCGGCGCTCTCCTCGACCGGATCCGGCTCCTGCTCGAGTCGGCGCTGGAGGAGCAGCTGCGTCGTGGCGCGCAGCGACTCGCACTGCGACAGGAGCTTCGTCCAGCTCGGCGCCTCGTCGGCGAAGCGCTCGTCGCCGAGCGTGTTGAGCGCGACGACCTCCTCCACGAGCTCGCCGAGGAGCGCGAGCTGCGCGCGGTAGAAGGTCTTGGGCGTCGCGTCGACGCTGACCAGGATTTCCTCGATGAAGGGCTGCGCGAGCCCCTCGAGCGACGCGCGGGCGTTGCGCTTGGCCTCGTCGCGGCTCGCCTCCTCGCTGGTGCCGGCGAGCACCGCCGCGTCGTACTGGAAGTAGCCGTGCTTCGCGGCGTTCATCGGCGCGGCGCGCACGAGATCGAGCAGCTTCACCCCCACGAATTCGAGCGGGCCGGCGCGCAGCGACGCGTCACCGTCCTCGATCTCGGGATAGAGCGTCTCCCAGAAGCCCTCGAGGAGGCCGCGCAGCAGCGCGAGCCCGTCGCGCAGCCCCTGCAGCCCGTCGCGCCGCAGCTGCGCCTCGGTCCACCACGCCGCGAGCTGCAGGTCCTTGCTCTGCTCGGCGAGGAGCGGGGTGACGAGCTTGATGACCTGCGCCGGCTCGGCAACCTTGCGCGCGCGCTGCCACTGTCCCTGGTCGACGTCCAGGTCCTCGCGGCGCGCGTCCTTGATCGCCTCCCAGGCCGGGTCCTCGCGCACGGAGTGCCCCGACGGGTTGTCGCCGGCGATGGGGACGAGGAGCGGATCGACGAGGTCGGCGCGAACGGGCATGAGGTGGTGCGGCGGGGGGAGGCCGACACGCGTCGCCGCGACGGGCGACGCGTGGCGCGATCAGGGCGCGGCGGGCGCCTCGATGACGAGCTCGCGCAGCTCGAGGAGCGGGAACTCCTCGCCGTCGACGAGCCAGCACTTCAGGCCGCGCGGCACCTCGACCTCGTCCTCGAGCACCCATTCGGTGACGCGGCCGAGCTGCACCGCCTCGTCCGGATCGGTGGCCGAGCCGACCGCGAGCACGGGGAGGAGGACCTGCCCGAGTTCGAGATCGCGCACGTGCGCCGCCGACCGCACGACGACGCTCGGCCAGATCGTGTCACGCAGCGATGATGGCGGCGCCATCGTCACCGAGGCGACATGCGCCATCGGCAGCCAGAGGTACTTGCCCGCCGCGAAGCACTCGAGGCGCGCGCCGATGCGCGGATCGGCATCGACGAGCGAGGTGAAGGGGCGTCCGTTGAGCGTCCCGCGCACCGGCGGCGCGGGGTCGAGCGGAAAGGCGCGGTCGGCGAACAACGACTCGCGCTCGCGTTGCGCGCGGATCGCCCCCTTGTAGAGCAGCGCCCCGAGTTCGGCCTCCTTGGAGGCCGCGCCCAGGACGTCGAGCTGCTTCACGGCGCGTTCGTACTCGCCCTGGAAGCAGAGGAGCTCGAAGAGGAAGGCGCGGCGCCGGGCATCGGCCGGCTGCTGCCGGAGTTCGATGCCCAGCGTCGCGACCGCTTCGCCGAGGCGGCCGGCGCGGAACGCGTCGATCGCGGTCGGCGGCAACGGTCAGACCTTCTTGTTGGTGATGAGGTCCCAGCCCGTGATCCCGGCCGCGGCGAGATCCGGCTTGCCGGTCTTGTCGGACGGCGAGTAGTTGACCTTGATCGCGGCGAAGGCGATCGAGACGCTCTCGGTCGGCCAGTCGTCGCCACCGGCCGAGCCCGACCACTGCACCGACTCGATGCGCGGGTTCACGAGCTCGTACGTGAGGTACGGCGTGGCGCCGAGCTTCGCATCGCCGGAGGCGCGGCGGAAGACGATGAACCCCGAGTCGATCTTGGCGCTCAGGTTGCACGCCTCGAGGAGCGCGATCGACGCCTGGTCGTAGCGCTTCATCACGTTGATCGACGAGAGCGAGACCTTGCCGCCGGTGAGCTCGCCCGAGCCGACCGTCACCGGGTTCGACGAGCCGAACGAGAAGCTGAAGATCTCGCTCGCCTTGTTCTTCGCCATCTCCTCGTCGGTCGTGCTGCCCTCGATCTTGTGGCCGCCCTTGAAGTACATGTAGATGTCGTACGCCATGCTCGTTCCTCGGTCGTGTCAGGAGTGGGGAGGGAGCTGCTGTGGTGGTACTACGGCCGTGACGCGGGGCCCCGCGTCAACCGCCGGCCGGGGGCGGGAGTTCGGCGACGAGGCGCATCGAGATCGAGAGCTCGTCGAGCTGGAAGTGCGGGCGGAGGAAGGCGACGGCGCGCAGCGCCCCCGGCTTGCCCGGGACCTCCACCACGTCCACGCGCGCGTCCTTGAGCGGGCGCTCGGCCTTGAGCTCGAACGACGCGCTGTCGTTGGTGACGACGTACTGCGCGATCCAGCGGTTGAGGAAGGTGCTCGCCTCGGAGGCGGTCATGAAGCCGCCGATCTTGTCGCGCATCATCACCTTCAGGTAGTGCGCGAAGCGCGACGTCGCGAAGATGTACGGGAGCTGCGCCGAGATGCGGGCGTTGGCGGTCGCCGAGGGCTGGTCGTAGGTCTTCGGCTTCTGCGCGCTCTGCACGCTGAAGAACGCGGCGTTGGGCGTCCCCTTCTGGTGCACGAGCGGGACGAAGCCCAGGTCGGCCAGCTCCTTCTCGCGCCGGTCGGTGATCGAGACCTCGGTCGGGCACTTCATCACCACCTCGCCCGAGTCGGTCTGGAAGTTGTGCACCGGGAGCCCGGTCACGAGCCCGCCCGACTCCACGCCGCGGATCGCCGCGCACCAGCTGTACTTGGCGAACGACTGCGTGACCTTCGACGCCAGCGCCCAGGCGGCCGAGCCCCACAGGTAGTGGTCGTGCTCCGTGCCGTCGACGTGCTCGTCGTAGTTGAACGCCTCGATCGGCACCGTCTTCGCCCCGTACGGCTCGCGCAGCTGCATGCGCGGCAGGCAGAGCGCCACGTAGCGCGAGTCGTCGGTGTTGCGGAACGCCTTCCACTTCGCGTACTCGGTGCTGTCGAGCACCTTCGCCATGTCGCGCGGCTGGTCGAGCTGCGAGTAGCTCTCGAGGTTGAACATCTCGTGGCTCGCAGCGGTGAGGAACGGCGCGTGCGCCGCCGCCGCCACGTTCGAGACCTTCTCCAGGAGCTCGATGTCCTGCCCCGACTTGTCGAACTCGTAGTTGCCCACCAGCGCCCCGAACGGGGCGCCACCGAAGACGCCGTACTCCTCCTCGTAGACCTTCTTGAAGAGCGCGCTCTGGTCGAACTCCGGCGCGCGCTGCAGGTCGCGCAGCAGCTCCTTCTTGCTG
>JALOPO010000299.1 GCA_025453855.1 Gemmatimonadaceae bacterium | reverse complement strand
TCGATGGAGGGCTGCGCCTTGAAGTCGAAGCCGTCGAGCGACTTCTGGAACGGGAAGCGCGCCATCTGGATGCGCATCGCCTGCGACTTCTCCGCCTTGGCCGCGGCCTCGGTGGCGAGGACCGTGGCGAGGAAGTCGCTGTAGCTGAGCTCCTGCTGCGCGGCCTGCTCGAGGAGGGTGGGGAGCAACGGCCCGACGCGGTGGAGCCGGAGCGCTTGGCAGTGCGCGGTGAGCTGGTCGAGGATTGGCGTGGTCATGCCGCGTCCTCGCCGCGCGCGATGGCGTCGTAGACGGCGAGATCGCGCACCATGACCTCGCCCTGCACCGGATAGCGCGGATCGTGGCGGGGCATCGGTGCGACGCGCGGCCGGCGGTCGACGCGGAGCAGGCCGGCATAGTGCTCCGGTGCCATCACGACGGTGTGCCGCGGCGCGCGGGCATGGGTGGCGACGACGGTGTCGCCGTCGAGGATCGTGAAGCCGGTGGCCTGCTCGTGCACGAGGACGCGGCGCCCGACGAGCGTCGCGGGGACGGAGTACCGCGCGCCGTCGATGGCAACGAGGGCGTCGGTCGCGACGATCCGCTCGCGCACGTGGGTCCACGTGTACGGCGGGCGCCCGTCCAGCGGCGACAGGCCCTCCCGGGCAAAGCGGTCGATGGGGCGCTCGAAGGTCGTGCCGTGGCAGCGGACATCGGCGACGGTGGTCGCCCACTCGAGCAACCACGCATTCAGCTCGTCCCACGACCGGAAGCGGCGCCCGACGAGCGCGTTGCGCGCGACGTACTTGACGCCCGATTCCACCTTGCCCTTGGTCTGCGGGCGCTTGGGCGCGCACGCCCACGGGCGGAAGCCGTAGTAGCCGGCGAAGTCGGCGTAGGTGGGATGCCACCGAATCGCATCGCGCGACGTATGCGCCAGCACCATCGCCTTGGCGTTATCGACGACGACCACCTGCGGGACGCCCCCGAAGTGGCGGAACGCCTGCTCGTGGCCATCGAGCCAGGTCGCGATGCGCTCGTGCGGATACGCGCGGGCGAACGGCCGGCGCGAGTAGCCGAGCGTGCACACGAAGACGTGCGCGGCCACCGGGCGGTCGGCAATCCAGACGCGCACCTGGCCGAAGTCGACCTGCGCCTGTTCCCCCGGGCCGGTCTCGAACCGCACCGTCGCGACGCTCGGCGTGCTCGCGGCGCGGAGCGGGGCGACCGCCCGGCGCACGATGATCACCGAGCCCGTGAAGCCACGATGCTGCACCAGCTCGCGGTGCAGGACGACGGCGTTGAAGTCGACCTCCGGGGCCCGGGCCGCGAGCCACGCCCGATGCGGATCGAGCTGCGACGCGTAGCCGCGCCGCTCGCGCGGGCGAAACCGCCCGCGGCGCCCCCACCCCCGCACGGTCTTGCGATCCAGCCCGAAGGCGCGGGCGACCGCCGACACGGACGCGCCCGCTGCCAGGGCCGCGACGACCTGCTCCACCACCGCCTCTGGGACCATCGGACCCGCTCCGAGCTGGGGACGCTCGGACGCTACGCCCCGCACACCGGCCGAGTCTGCTCGGCCACCCACCACCGCGCCTGCCATGGACCACCCTCCTCGAGGACGGGGGTGGGGAGATTCACGCGATCACTGGGTGGGGAAGATCACGAGATCGCTGACACATTGCGTGCTCACGCGCGCCCAGTGGTAACAGGCGGTGCGCAAGCGACCGGAGCAGGCGTGCCGCATCGAGACGGCGGCCCGCTTGCCGCTCTGGCGGGTGATGGGCGCCACGCCGGTGTGCGCGCGGAGCGCTGCATAGTTGCGCTCGTGGAGCGCGACGGCGGCGTCGCTGAGGAGCGTTGCCGCCACGATGCGGCCCACGCCTGGCAGCGAGCGGAGGATGCGCACATCGGAGGGGCGTGCGGGGCCGTCACCGGCCTGGCCCGCCGCGTCATCATCGCCGTCGAGCGCCTCGAGCAACGCGGCCGTCGCCTTCGCGCACGCCTCGCGCTGCTGCGCCACCAGTCGCACGCGCGGGAGGAGCAACTCGAGATGGGCCATCGCCGCTTCGGTCGTCCCGGGGGCCACCTGCAGCGCGGGAGCGCGCACGGCGGCGAGGACGGCCGTCGCATCGACGCGGCGGATGCGATGGGCGCGCAGGAGCGCCGTGACCTTCGCCGGGCGGATGCGCTGCGCCGCCGCGGGCGTCGGGATGAGCGTCCAGAGCGCCCAGGCCCACGGCTCGTCCATCGCTGGGCAGAGCGTGAGCAGCGCCGGGTAGTACCGGTGCAACTGCTCGCGGGCGCGGTTCATCAACCGGTTCGCCTCCTCGCGCAGGTCGTCCTCGACGCGGGAGAGCTCGCGGAGCTGGATGATCCGGGGATCCTCGAGGGCAATCGGTCGGAAGCAATGCGAGTCGGTGCGCACCGCACTGGCGAGCACCCACGCATCCCGCCGGTCGTCCTTCGCGCCGGCCACCGTCACGCGATCCCGAAAGCGGTCGAGCTGCTTGGGGTTGCCGTGCGCGACCGGGCGCCCGGCGCCGAGCAGCGTCTCGACGACCCCGCCGCGCGGGACCTCGATGGCGACCTGCGCCGCGGCGAGGCGATCCCCGGTCAGGCGCCGCAGCCACGCCACCAACTCGTGGAGTCCCGTGCCGGAATGCGGGATGCTGCGTTCGCCGCACACCGCCCCCTCGGCATCGAGCACGCACACCTGATGGGCCTCCGTGGCCCAGTCGATCCCGACGTACCACCGGTCTGTCGTCTCTGTCGTCATCGCCATGCCTCCGCGTTGACGGCGAGGCCAACCGGTCGACCGCATCACCCCTGTACGGGCGCTCGTAGCGCGACTCCCCACCGGATGGGTCTCCCGGCCGCCCGCCGGACGGTGCGGGCCCCCCCCAGGCGACTCAGGGCGCAGGGGGCAAATGGGCACTCGTCCGACGGTGGCCTTCACCGAGCGCTCCAGCATGGGATCACGACGCCGGGGACGCGAGGGCTTGGTGCTCAAGGGTACAGGGGGGCGGAGCCGCTTGAGATCCGGCCGGCCGTCTGCCCATTGCCCCTTCGTCTTAGCAGCGGGTTGATCTCGGAGCACCCTCGCGGCCCCGGTTCTTGCCCGTGGTGCGCACCAAGCAGACGTTGACCGAGGCGTGGCTGACAACCCGGCTTCGGAGGAACGTGTGAAGGTGACGCGCGAGGAGCTGTACGAGCGGGTCTGGACCACCCCGATGCGAACCCTCGCGGCCGAGTTCGGTCTCTCGGACGTCGGGCTGAAGAAGACCTGCCGTCGGATGCGAGTCCCGACGCCCGAGCGGGGATACTGGGCGCGAGAAGCAGCCGGCCAGGTGGTCCGACGCACGCCCCTGCCGAAGCTGCCGGCATCGGTGGCAGGCGAGGCGCTGGTGGCCACCTTCAGCGACACGCCGCGTGCCACGGAGCCGGTGGTCGAGCCGTCCGGCCCTGTCGCCGAGCAGGCCGCGTTCGAGGCGCGGCCCGAGAATCGTCTGGTGGTTCCGGATGTGCTGGAGCAGCCCCATCGTCTGGTGGCCGCAGCGGTCGCCGCGATGCGCACCGCGAAGGCGAACCCGCAGCAGATCCTGGAGCCGAGGGGAGCGCGCTGCCTCGATCTCGCGGTGTCGATGGGGACTGTCGACCGGGCGCTCCGCGTCTACGACGTGCTGATCAAGGCCCTCGAG
>JALOPO010000298.1 GCA_025453855.1 Gemmatimonadaceae bacterium | reverse complement strand
CGCCCGATCTCGGCCATGTGCTCGCGATTGCGGCTCACCGCCTCGCCACCCTTGCGGCCGATCGAGGCCATGTGCTCGCGGTTCTGGCTCACCGCCTCGCCGCCCTTGCGTGCCGCTTCCTCGCGGCTCATCCCGGCCGTGGCGCTGCCGCGCTTCGCATCGCTGCGGCCGCTCTCCCCGTTCCGCTCGTCGTCTCGCATTCGATCCCCGCTCACGTGGCTCGTGTGACGCGGCCGCGCCGGATGCGTGGCCGCGTTGCAGGGCGGGAGGGGCAGCGGACGTGCCGAAGCGGTCGCGACCCCGGCAGATCGACGGAAGTCGCGTGCGGGCAACGGGTTGCAAGGCGGGCGGCGAGGCCGGACCGATCGTCGCGCCCGCTCGCCGCGCGTCAGCGTGTCACGGCCGCGCCACCTGCGGCCGGGCTCCATGCGGCGAGACCGCCGCACTCATCGTGCACGCACGCGCGTCGTCGCGGTGCGTCGCGCGCCGCGTCAGCTCGAGTAGTACGCGGCGTTCTCGTCGATGTAGCCCTTCGTGAGGTCGCAGCCGAATGCGCGCGCCTCGCCGTCGCCGACGCCGAGCACCACGTCCAGGTCGACGACCTCGGTGGCGAGCGCGGTGCGCACCACCGCGTCGTCGAAGGCGAGGCGCGCACCGCCGCGCACCACCTGGAAGCCGTTCACCCACGCATCGGTGGCGTCGGGGCGGATCGTGCAGTCGATGCACTTGCCGATCGCCATCAGGATGCGCCCGACGTTCGGATCGGCGCCGTGCACCATCGTCTTGATGAGCGGCGAGTTCGCGATCGCCTTGGCGATAATGCGTGCCTCGCGCACCGACGCCGCGCCGCGCACGCCCACGCGCAGCAGGCGCGTCGCCCCCTCGCCGTCGCGGGCGAGGATCTCGGTGATGCGCAGGCAGCCGGCGAGGAGCGCCGCACGGAACTCATCGAGGGGGACGTCGCCCGCGAGGCCGTTGGCGAGAATGGCGCAAGTGTCGCTCGTGCTCGTGTCGCCGTCGACGGTGAGCTGGTTGAAGCTCGCGTCGACCGCGTCGCGCAGCAGCGCATCGAGCGTGGCCGCATCGAGCGCGGCATCGGTGAAGACATAGCAGAGCATCGTCGCCATGTTCGGCTCGATCATCCCCGACCCCTTGGCGACCCAGGTGATCGTCGCGTCGCCGACCGACAGCGAGAGCGCCTTGGGATGCGTGTCGGTCGTCATGATCCCCTCGGCCCCCACCAGTGGATCGCGCTGCAGCTCGCCCGCCATGCCGATCACGCCGCCCTCGATCTTCTCGATCGGGAGCGGGACGCCGATCACGCCGGTCGACGAGACGAGGATGCGATCGGCGCTCGTGCCGAGCTCCGTTGCCGCCGCCTGCGCCATCCGTCGCGCCCGCGCCACCCCCTCCTCGCCGGTGGCGACGTTGCTCACCTTGCTGTTCGCGATGACCGCCCGCAGCACGCCGCCGCGGATCGTCTCGCGGCCGAGGAGGATCGGCGCGCCGGGAAAGTGGTTGCGCGTGAAGACCGCTGCGGCCGCGCAGTCGACGTCGCTCGCGAAGAGGGTGAGGTCCTTCGCCGACGGCTTGAGCCCCACGTTGCGGCTGGCGCAGCGGAACCCCTGCGGGAAGATCGGCGTGGCGTGGAAGTCGGGCATGCGCGGCGGGCGAGGGGGTCGGGAAGCCGCATAAGCTAGCCCATCCGTGTGCACGGACGAGGGCGGCCGGTCGGCGACCACCGCGCGTACGTCACGCGCGCGCGGCCAGCGTTCGAGGCGGACCGGGCGTTACGGGAGCGGACGTGCGGCGGGCGCCGCATGCCGGACCCGAGCCTCTCCCCCGCGATGGCCCGAACGATCGTGCTCCCGCTCCTCGTCGTGGTCGCGGCGGTGCCGTGCGCCGCGCAGGCGCCTGCATCGCCGGCCGCGAGCGCGCCGGCACCGCGCGCGATGCAGCTCCGCGACTGGTACCGTGTCACCACCGTGAGCCAGCCGGCGATGTCGCCCGATGGCAGGCGCGTGGCGATGACCGTCACCACCGTACGCGAGTCGGAGAACAAGCGGCACCAGGAGATCTGGGTGGTGCCGACCGCCGGCGGCGCGGCGCAGCGCTGGACCTCGCCCTCGACCGAGAGCGCGAGCCCGCGCTGGTCGCCCGATGGCGCATGGCTCGTCTTCACGAGCACGCGGCTGCCGGAGAAGGGGACGACGTGGGCGATCCGCGCCGACGTGCCGTCGGGTGAGGCGCAGGCGGTGCAGACGATGCCCGCGGGTTCGGTGCCGTCGAGCGGCGCCTACGCCGTCTTCGCCGAGCCGGTCCCCGAGGACACCACGAAGCGTCCCGCCGATCCCTGGGCGAAGATGGGGGCGATGTCGCGCCCACCCTTCGATGCGATCACGCGTCCCGCCGACCCGGCACGCTACGACGGGCGCCACGTCGTCGACATGACGTACAAGAGCAACGAACGCGGCTTCGTCCCCGGACGTCGCTCGGCGCGCACGTGGCGACCGGCGCAGCTCTGGTCGCAGCGCTTCGGCGACACGGCGAAGGTGCAGCTCACGCGCGCCGCCTACTCGCATCGCCTGCCGGCCGTCTCGCCCGACGGCCGCTGGATCGCCTTCGTCGCCGATGCGCGGCTGCGCCCCGACAGCATCGTCGACCGCGAGCGCGACTCGCTCGCACGCCTCCCCTACGACACGGTGCGCGACGAGACGGAGCGCAACGACACCGACATCTTCGTGATCGCGGCCGACGGGAGCGGCGCGCCGCGCAAGCTCGCGGAGTGGATGGGGGCCGAGTCGCAGCTCACCTGGTCGCCCGACTCGCGGCGCCTGGCCTTCGTGGGGCGCCCCGCGCGCACGAAGTCGGCGCGGCTCCTCGTGGTCGATGCAGCCGGCGGCGTGCCGCGCAACGTGATCGGCGACTGGCGCCACGAGCCGGCCGACATCGAGTGGCTGGCCGGTGGCGCGCTGCAGTTCACCGCGGAGATCGGCGGGCGCACGGCGATCCTGCGCGCCGACGCGAACGGGGCGCAGCCGCCGCGCGAGCTGGTGAGCGGGCGGCGGCGCATCACCGGCACGTCGTACGATCGCGCCGGGAAGCTGGTCGCCTTCACCGCCACCTCGCTCACGCGGCCGACGGAGCTCCACGTCGCCAGCGCCGACGGGAGCGGCGAGCGCGTGCTCACGACCTTCAACGACGCGCTCAACGCCGAGGTGGCGTGGGCCGACGCCGAACGGTTCACCTATCCGAGCGTGGGCGGGCTCGAGATCGAGGGGTGGCTGATGAAGCCGCACGGCTGGCAGCCGGGGAAGAAGTATCCCGTGGTGCTCTACATCCACGGCGGCCCGCACAGCGCGTATGGCGAGGGGTGGTTCGACGAGTTCCAGAACCTCGCCGCGCTGGGGATGTACGTCCTCTTCACCAACCCGCGCGGGTCGAGCGGCTACGGCGCCGATTTCACCTACAGCACGCGCGGGCGCTGGGGCCTCGAGGATCACGACGACCTGATGAAGGCGGTCGAGATCGTCGCGCAGCGCCCCGACGTCGATGCCACGCGCATCGGCGCCTCGGGCGGGAGCTACGGCGGCTTCATGACCACCTGGATGGCGACGCGCACCACGCGCTTCCGCGCCATCCAGACCGATCGCACGATCACCGACTGGACCTACTGGTACGG
>JALOPO010000297.1 GCA_025453855.1 Gemmatimonadaceae bacterium | reverse complement strand
GCGGCGCTCGCCTTCGCGCGCGACACGCTCGGGCGCGCGGAGATCGTGAGCCTCGTCCGCCCCGACCACGCGGCGTCGATCGCGGTCGCCTCCGCGCTCGGCGGGGTGCGGCGGGAGAGCCTCACCATCTTCGGTGCCCGGACGGAGGTGTATCGCTACCCGGTGGGGTGAGACGGGCGGTCGCGGACTCGCATGACTGCCCGTCCGGCTTCCGCGATGTCGACACGCGAGCGACGCGCCACGACGCCGCGGCCGCTCACCCCATCACGCCCATCATCTGCAGCATCCCCGTCTGTCCGTAGGCCTGCGAGCGGTCGTCACGCCCCGAGCCGGGCGCCGGGAAGCTGATCGTCGAGATGCTCCTGGTCGTGATGCCGAGGAGCGCGAGGCTGTCCCACGCGCCCTTGCGGCCGTGCGCGAAGTTGAAGACTTCGGCCGCCATGGGGTGCTTCGCATCCACCGTGCGCCCGGCCAAGCCGGCCATGGTCGCGTCGGGGGCGTGGAAGAGCCAGCGATAGGTTTGCGGGAGCAGGCGCTGGAAGAGCAGCCGGTGATGCTCGTTGATGAAGTAGTCGCTGAACTTCGTGTAGCGGTCGAGCTCCCCCTTGAGCGCGCGGTCGCCGAAGCCCTTGCCGATCGCGCGCTGGAAGAGCCCCTTCTGCTTCACGGTCGCGAGCGTCTCGTCGCTGGTGACCATCAGCGCGTAGTTCGCAAGCGTGTCGACGTCGGAGAGCATCTCCGGCCACGTGCCGGCCTCGCTCCCGAAGTTGCGGAGGAAGCGCGCCGCCAGCGACCAGGCCACGGCGGAGACCTCACGCGTCTTCGCGTTGTTGTTCTGCGCGCAGCTGTCGTGCTTGCCGGGGAACGGGAGGAAGACGACGTTGGACGCGCGCGGGTCGACGACGATCACGCGGCCGAGGTCCTGCGGCGAGAAGGTCTTCCGGTTCTCGTTCGTGTTCAGCACGCCGAGGTAGTGCTTCACGTTCGGCGGGATCAGGCGCCGCGACTCGGCGCCGTCCTTCGTCCCCGCCTTGTCGCCGGCCACCGGGTCGATGGCGAAGATGTTGACCTTCAGGTGGCGGAAGAGCCCCTCCGTGGTGCCGGCGTCGTAGAGCATGTTGGCGATCACCAGGCAGGTGACGGCGCCGCGGCTCCACCCGATGAGGTTCACCGTGTCGGGCATGCCGCCCGGCGAGTCGAGGAGATTGGCGAGCGTGATCACGGCGTGCCGCGCGTTGTCCTCGACGCCGTACCCGCTGGCGTTGGCCGTCATGGCACCCTTCGGTGCCTCGCGACCGTACTTGAAGCGCTGCTCGCCCTTGTGGGTGGTGACGGTGCCCTGGAGCCCCGTCTTGCTCCCGCCCATCTCCACCGAGACCTTGCTGCTCTTCGCGCCACGATCGCGGTCGGCCCAGTCGAAGGTGCCGGCCATCGGCGTCACCTCCGTGCCCGTCGCACCTTTCACCGGCTTGGCACCGACACCGTCGAGGATCAGGTACTGCTCGTACTCGGCACCGACCATGCGACGACCGAGGAAGGCGACGATCTCCTTGTCGGGCTTGGAGCGGTGGCTCCCCGAGCCGTGACACAGGATGGTGAAGACGGACATGGGTGGAGTCCGGGAGGAACGTGGGACGGGATCGGGTGGTGGCACGGCCTGCCTGTCATGCGTAGATCACGCATCGCGCGAGCCGGTCGCCCCGCGACGCGGCGCGCGCCCTCCCGTGCGGCGGCCCCCTCTCGCGACGCGACATGCGCACCTTCGAAGGCACGATCACCGTCCGCGCCACGCCGGCGCAGGTCTTCGCCCTCTGGGCCGACTCGGCCGGCTGGCCGCGCTGGGATCCCGACGTGAAGGCCGCGCGCATCGACGGCCCGTTCGTGGCCGGTGCCACGGGCAGCATCACGCCGCAGCAGGGGCCGACGCTGCGCATCCGCGTGACGCGCGTGCTTCCCGATCGCGCCTTCGATGCCGAGGCGCGGCTCCCGCTCTGCACGATGCGCTTCGAGCACGAATGCGAGGCGGCGGGCGACGCGAGCGGAGCGGCGACGCGCGTCACGCATCGCGTCGTCTTCGAGGGGCCGCTGGCCTTCGTCTTCCGGCGCGTCATCGGACCGTCGCTGGTGACGGGGATCCCGGGAACCATGGCGGGGCTCAAGCGGGCGGTGGAAGCGGCGACGTGACGTCGCGGGCGCACGCGACACGGACCGCGCCGCGGCATCGCCGCTGAGCCACGTTACCGCCCGAGCGGCGACCCCTCGCCCTTCACGAGGATGCGGTAGCGGTCGCGCACGCCGGCGCTCCCGCCGCCGCCCTGGCAGAGGCGCGTGAGCTCGGTGGTGACGATGTCCGTCCCCTGCTTGAACCCGGCGCGCAGGCGATGCGGCGCATTGCTGTCGAGCCGCGTCTGCTTCAGGAAGCTGAAGCGCCGGTTGCGCGCGCCGAGCGCCTCGTCGAGGTCGAGCGCGATCAGCTCGGAGTACGTCTTGCGCCACCGCTTCGCGCGGGCGTTGTCCTGCAGGATCCAGCCCGCCCACAGGTCGAGGTAACGCGACTCGCCCTGCGCGATCGTCTCGTTGAGCGCGTAGCCGTTCGAGGGATCGTAGTTGTCGAGCCCCACCAGCAGGTTGCGTCCGCGCTGGAAGGTCATGAAGACGTTGCCGGAGTTGACCATCACGCGCCGCTTCGTGCGCGAGGGCCCATCCTGCACCGCGATCTCCTCGGTGAGCTGCATCACGTCGCGCCGCATGATGCCGACCGGCGAGAAGCGGTCGAGGTTGTTGTTGTACGCGTCGATCGCGATCATGCGCCCCAGCGCCTCGAGACCGCCGTTGCCGTTGAGCAGCGCCGCGAACTCGCGCACCCCCTGCTTGCGATTGGCCGCGCCGCTCTGCAGCTGGTTCATCGCGTCGACCAGCGTGGTGAGATTGCCGATCTGGCGCATCTTCATCCACTTCGTATCGCGACTGCTCGACAGCGCCTCGTCGATGTCGGTGAGGAACTGCGGCACGGGCAGGCTGCCGAGGAGCAGGTCGGCGATGGCGTAGTTGACGTAGGTGACCAGCTCCTGGCGCTCGCGCGCATCGACCAGCTTCGCCTCGCCACCCGGACTCACCTTCGCCATGGTCGCGAAGGCGCTCGCCACCGTCGGCGCATCGCCCGGGTGGTTCTCGTTCTTCACGACCAGCGTGTCGCCGTCGCCGTTGAGGACCAGGTAGATGAACTTCCCCGGCACGAGCTGGGAGATCGACTGGATGTTCTTGAGCTCGGAGAGCGGCCTGAGCGGCGCTGGCCTGGTCATGGTCGTGCCGGACGTGGGACGTGCGGGGAGGGAGCGGTGGACCTGTCCCGAAGTACAGCATTCGGCCGCTCGCCACGCAAGGGCGCATGAGCGCGGTCGGCTCCGGGCACCGCGCGCCAGCCTGCCGACCGCACCCCACCGCCTCGCTCACCCCGCCCGCAGCAGCGGCCCCCAGCGCACCAGCACGAGCACGCCGGTCCCGGCCACCACGATCAGCGTCGCCAGCGCGAGCGTCGCCGCCATCGCCCGTCGCTGCCACGTGGTCGCGCCGCGCTCCGCGCGCAACCAGGCCTCGCACACCGCCAGCGGCACGCGATGCTCGGCCATGCGGCGCGCCCGTGCGCGCGAGACGGCGAACCACGCGCAGGCGAGGATCACGAGCGCGTTGGCGCTCACGCCGAGGTGCTGGCCGATGCCGCCCACGCTCCCGCGCACCCAGACCAGCCAGAGCCCGCCGATGGCGAGCACCGCGGCCGCGAGCGCGAAGACGCGCCCCGACAGGCGATGCACGCGCGGCCAGCGACGACGCACCGCGGGCGAGAGCTGCACCGCGCCGCAGGCGATCATCGCCACGGCGAGGAGCAGGTGGAGACTCATGGCGGCGTTCCCGACCGTGTCGCCCGGGATGTGGCCGTGCGGCATGGCGCGATTCCAGCCGGCGAGGTCGCCGGCGGCGGCGCGACCGCCGTAGTAGAGCGCCACGTAGACCGCGAAGGCGAGCTGCCCCGTCACGGCGGCGACCACGAAGGCGGTCCCCGTGCGGCGGAGCAGTCGTGCCGCCGGATCGGGCGCGCGATGCGAACCCGGTACCGTGACGGCGATGACGGGATCGGCGGGCATGACCGGGGCGGTGAATCCGGCGGCGGGCGCATCACGTCGTGCGGGGAGCGGGCGGGCGGACATCGGCGGGGCGCGCGGGGAGTGGGTTGGTGGTCGATGCTGCTCCGCGCATGGTGCTGCCGCGCATCGCGATCGCCGATGATCGGCGTGGCCTCTTCCCTGATCCTGCATGCCATCGTCCGTCACAGCACCCGCGAACGCGACCCTCGCCGCCGACATGGTCGCGACGTTCGTGGACTACGCCGTCACGCGCGGCGCGCACGCGGCCACGCTGCTGCGTACCGCGGGACTCGCGCACGACGCGCTCGCCGTCCCCGAGTCTCGCATCGCGCTCGCGCACTACCTGGCGCTCGTGCGCGCCGGTGCTCGGCGGCATGGAGCGCACGGTGCACGACGCGTTCGCGCAGGTGAATCGCTTCGCGCGGCTCAACTTCGATCCCGGGATGCCGCCCGGCGCCGACCGCTTCCGCCTCGCCATGGAGGACGGGGCGCTCTGGCTCAGCGACCTGCGCCCCGATGCCGCGGCGTCGATGGAGATCACCGAGTCGACGTTCGCGCGCTTCGCCGCCGGCACGCGTCGGGTCGCCGGCCCGGGCGTGCTGCGCGCGGTGCACGTGGCGCACGCGGCGCCGGCACATGCCGACGCGTACGCGCGACTCTTCGGCGTGCCGGTGACGTTCGCGAGCGCGCGGACCGCGCTCGTCTTCGATCCGTCGCTGGCGACGCGTGCCGTGGCGCAGCAGCCGCGCACGGTGCGGGCGGTGGTCGTGGCGCATGCCGAGTCGCGGCTCGCGGCGCTCGATGCGGCGACGACGACGGCGACGCGCGTGGCGGCGCTCGTGCGCGCGCACCTCCACGGCGGCGCGCCGGCCATGGCCTGGGTGGCGCGCGAGCTCGCGATGAGCCGGCGCACGCTGCACCGCCGCCTCGCCGACGACGGGACCAGCTACGACGGCGTGGTCGACGGCGTGCGTCGCGAGGTGGCGCTGGCGCGACTCGCGTCGCCCGGCGCCTCGGTGAAGGCGGTCGCGCACGCGACGGGCTTCAGCGAGCCGGCGGCGTTCACGCGGGCCTTCCGGCGCTGGACGGGGCGGACGCCGAGCGAGGCGCTGCGGCAGGCGGGGTGACCCGTGCGCGGGTTCTCGCGCGCCCGTGCGCGTTCGCTCAGCGCGGGACAGAGGTGCCTGGCACCGAGGACCGGCACCGGCGACGAGCCGACGGGGAGACCGGCACCTGGGGACAGAGGTGCCTGGCACCGAGGAGGTCGAGGCTGGCGCCGTCGCGCCCCCGGTGGCATCCGTTGCGCGCGCGCACCGGGCGCGCCGCGACCACCCCTGGCCCCTCCCCCGCCATGCCGCTCCTCCCCGCCGGCCTCGCCCTCCTCGTCCTCGTACGCATCGCCCCGCACGTCGTCACCCCGCCCGATCCGTGCACCTTCTTCACCGTGGCCGAGGTCAACGCGCTCGCCAAGGGCGGCGACGCGATCCGCGCCGAGCCGTCGGGCGGGAGCGGCAAGGAGCGCCAGTGCAACTGGCTCCGCAAAGGCGGCGACAACGTGCTGAACATCACCGTGCGCGAGTCGACCGATCCCGCCGGCGACCTGGCGATGACGGGCAGGGCCTGGCAGGGGATGTACAAGCAGCCACCGAAGCCGGTCGCCGGCGTCGGCGATGGCGCATCGTGGGGCGGGCGGATGGAGATGCTCGCGTTCCACAAGGGCAAGTACTTCGTGAACATGAGCTGGGGCGGGAGCAAGTACGGCGGCGAGAGTTCGATCACCGCGATGGCGAAGACGGTGGCCGGCAAGCTGCGCTGACGACACGCACGCCGGCCTGCGACGCACCGACCCGGGCCACGCACGCACGTGCGTGGCCCGGGTCGCTTGCATCCTCGCGCGACGCCGCCGATATAGGCCGCCGTCGGATCCCACCCGCCGCGTGGAGCACATCATGATCGACCTCGTCACGCGACGCGCACGCGACGTGCGCCGCGCCGTCCGTCCTGTGGTCCTCGCGCTCGTCGTCGCGCTCGCCCCGCTGCGTGCGATCGCCCAGCAGCCCTTCACCTCGCTCACTTTCTTCGGCGACAGCTACTCGGACACCGGCAACCTGAGCCGGCTGACCTTCGGGATCTTCCCGCTCCCGCCCTACGCGCCGGGGCGCTTCTCGAACGGCCCCATCTGGGTCGATCGCTTCGCGCAGCTCGCCGGGCGGCCGCAGGACGCGCGGCCGCAGTTCTTCGATCGCGGCCGGTCGGGGAACTACGCCTTCGCCGGCGCGCAGACCACCAACACCGGACTCGGCTCGCCGTCCAGCGGCCTGCAGGTCATCAACTACCTCACGCGGCCCGGCGCCACCGCGCAGACGCGCACCGATCCCACGGGGCTCTACTCGCTCTTCATCGGCGGCAAC